>NZ_JASJOR010000099.1:0-594 GCF_030068545.1 Xanthocytophaga flava
GCAAACAGAAATGATGCAAACAGAAATGATGCAGGTTCATGTGATACTAGCCAATAAAGCCCGAGCGTATCTGAAAAGTATGGGCTATAAAAGTAAAAATGATAAACTCGATGCCAAAGGGCTAGCTCAGATGTGTGCAGAAAAAACCCTGCCTTGCTGGAAACCTGTTTCCAAAGCCATTTATCATTTACGCAGTTTAACTCGTTTACATGAGGATTTGCAAATTCAGAAAACAGCCCTGACCAATCGTTTACATGCCTTACAGGCAAGTATGTATGAATTGAAACAAGCCAGTAAGTCACTTAGAATGGTACTCAAGTCTATCACTGCCCAACTCCAATCACTCGAAGAGCAAATCCGACAAGTGATCGAGAAAGATCCACAGTTAGCTAAAAAGTATAGCTGTGTCAACTCAATCAAAGGTATTGGCTTGATGACTTTTGCCGTGATTGTAGCTGAAACCGATGGGTTTGCTCTGATCGAGAATCAGGCACAATTGTGTAGTTATGCTGGCTATGATGTAATTGAAAACCAATCGGGAAAACGGGTAGGTATGGGTCGGATCAGTAAAAAAGGCAATGCCCATATTCGACG
>NZ_JASJOR010000100.1:0-571 GCF_030068545.1 Xanthocytophaga flava
ATGGTTTTAAAGCATTATTGATCCGGTTTGAATGCTCTATTAACAATTGGATGAGTTTACATTTTATTGCTTTCTCCGTCATTTTCTTACGCAAAATCAAGCAAAAAACAAAAGTTTAAACAGCTTCATCAATAGTCTGATATAAAGTTGCGTTATAATAAAGCAAAAAGTGTACTCAGTTTTGGGTTCTCTAGTTCCTTTAGAACGTCATCAAGCATGTAAAAAAACAACTCTGAGTTCAATGTATATCTATACAAAGACTCAGAGTTGTTTTTATCTAAATAAGAATATAGGTGAGATCAATTAGTGAAGATGATCATCTCCTTCTATTTTTTGTTATCCCACCAAATTTTAGTCATCAGATCATCGGCCCCCTGATTGGCTACTGCCTCATTGTAAGATGATCGATTTAGTGTTTGTTCTGATACCGGATATAAAAATCGACGAAATATCTGACCACCCGTCGCATTGCCTGGATACACATTTGGAACTAAAGCAGGATACCCTGTTCTGCGATAGTTGTTATACACTTCCTGTGCATCAGGAAATATACCCAGCCAGAATTGAGTAT
>NZ_JASJOR010000101.1:0-543 GCF_030068545.1 Xanthocytophaga flava
AACAAATCTAGAGCCGGCAAAATGGTCGAATGGACAGACTTCGAGCGCGCCACCATCCAGGACATCTTCGCCAAGTTGGACTATGAGGTCGTCGGCCCTGCAGCTCTTTCCAGGTGTCTGATCGTCTACCCCTGGACTCAGAGGTATTTCGGTAACTTTGGAAACCTCTACAACGCCGCTGCAATCATTGCAAATCAGAATGTTGCAAAACACGGAAAAACCATCCTCCACGGTATGGACCGGGCTTTGAAGAACATGGACAACATCAAGGAGACCTATGCAGAGCTGAGCGTGCTGCACTCCGAGAAACTGCACGTGGACCCTGACAATTTCAGGCTGCTGTCTGACTGCCTGACCATTGTGATCGCCTCTAAGATGGGTAAATGCTTCACCGGTGAGGTCCAGGCAGCTTTTCAGAAGTTCCTGACCGTGGTGGTGTCCTCCCTGGGAAGACAGTACCACTAGAGAGCTGCAGCAGGAGACCATCACATGTGGATCATTTGTTTAAAAGCTCTTTGTTTTTATCATGCATCAGAAACGTAC
>NZ_JASJOR010000102.1:0-533 GCF_030068545.1 Xanthocytophaga flava
TCTACATAAATATACCTGGTTCCACTGGCAGAAGTAGTAAAGCCTATTTCACATGTTCCGTTGGTAACTACTATTCCTGTAATACTAATTTGTGTCCAGCTATTATTGCTTATAGTTTGGGTAAGAGTACTTCCTCCATAGCCACTTGCATACATATACGAATTATCATTATTGGCATCTCTTACCCAGGCACTCAAGGTATAAGTCCCATTAGGTAGGCCACTCAGAGTCTGATAGGTTCTTACACTATAATTACCAGCACTGTAATGTGTCAGGTGGCGGGTAGAGCTTGAACCGGAATAAGCATTGTTGGTTTCAATATAAGCAGCAGAAGTAGATCCGGTAGATGTCCAGCCTGTTGTCAGAGCACTGGTAAAACTGGGGTTGGTTACCCGGTTAGCAGAAGAACCGATAGCTCTTCTCAGATTTCCATCTACATAAGAAGCAGATGAAAAGTTAGTAATTGCACTTGTTGTCCCATTCAGTACATACATCTCATAACCATTGGTTGTGATAATTCCCTTGGTCAGATT
>NZ_JASJOR010000103.1:0-528 GCF_030068545.1 Xanthocytophaga flava
CTGACCTTTCTACCGAGTCGATCTGTCAATTATACACGCTCAGATGGCAAGTTGAAATATTGTTTAAAATATGGAAAAGTATTTTCGCTTTGAATCAGGTAGGAAAAATGAGTCTGGCTCGCTTTGAGTGTTATTTGTATGGCAAATTCATTTCAATCCTTCTATCCAATCACATCCAGACTTTATTTTCATCCTTTGTTAACAACCAAAATACTAACAACCAAAATACTAACAACCAAAATACTAACAACCAAAACAAGGCAAATCAAGCAGATCCTCCAATTACCCATCCTGGTTCTAACACTGTGTTTGAATTAAGTGAATGGAAGGCCTATCAAGTACTAAATAAGAAGTTAAAAGGGCTATGGATCTGCCTGAGAAATGATTTGAAAGGACTTAAGGACTGGTTTACTCATGTCTTTGAGCAGTTATTTCATTTAGCCAAAAAAGAACGTAGACGTGTTGACTGTAATGGTTTTCGGTTGTCTCCTAAACAAATTCTTTTCCCTTAGCCTGACGGCTATGGTG
>NZ_JASJOR010000010.1:0-277956 GCF_030068545.1 Xanthocytophaga flava
GAATGACAATACTCTCTGGGCTACAGGGTATAATGGATATGGTCAGTTGGGTGATGGAACTAATGATAACATTTCAACCCCTAAGCAAATTGCAACGAATGTAAAAGCAATAGCAGCTGGTAGATATCATTCATTGATTCTTAAGAATGACAATACTCTCTGGGCTACAGGTGATAATGGATATGGACAGTTAGGTGATGGAACTACAACCAGTTCTTCAACTCCGAAACAAGTTGCAACGAATGTAAAAGCAATAGCAGCTGGTAGATATCATTCATTGATTCTTAAGAATGACAATACTCTCTGGGCTACAGGGTATAATGGATATGGTCAGTTGGGTGATGGAACTAATGATAACATTTCAACCCCTAAGCAAATTGCAACGAATGTAAAAGCAATAGCAGCTGGTAGATATTTCTCTTTGATTCTTAAGAATGACAATACTCTCTGGGCTACAGGTGATAATGGATCTGGACAATTAGGTGATGGAACTAGTGATAACATTTCAACCCCTAAGCAAATTGCAACAAATGTAAAAGCAATAGCAGCTGGTTCTTACTTTTCATTAGTTCTTAAAAATGACAATACTTTTTGGGGTACTGGTGATAACGGTTATGGACAATTGGGGCAATCGTCGGAATATACTACAACATATACTCAAATTTTAGTAAATCAAATACCTGTTAAGTAAAACTTAAACTACTAAGGATTATAAATACAAAGACATACCGACTACTTTTCAAAAGTTAGCAGGTATGTCTTTTCAAACAGCTTACTTGTTATAAAAGTTGATTAGTATAAGGATTAAAAATACACAGTTTGGACATAGACTTGGTTGTTAATCAGCTTATATCCCTAACAACTTTTCCCAAAATATATCCACTTTTATAAATACTCTAAGTTTATATCTAAGTCAATATACACAACTTTTCTATTGCCTCTTCACAACAGATATTTCTTTCTTAACTTCTGCTTTTGC
Source organism: Xanthocytophaga flava (assembly GCF_030068545.1). Classification (NCBI taxonomy): domain Bacteria; kingdom Pseudomonadati; phylum Bacteroidota; class Cytophagia; order Cytophagales; family Rhodocytophagaceae; genus Xanthocytophaga; species Xanthocytophaga flava. The sequence goes on from NZ_JASJOR010000010.1 coordinate 980, forward strand.
ATTATGTGAATGGGAAGTATCAACCTTAGCAATGTAAGGAGCAATTACAAGCGCTACAATTGACATAAGTTTGATCAGAATATTCATAGATGGGCCAGATGTATCTTTAAAGGGGTCACCTACAGTATCACCAGTTACAGAAGCTTTATGAGGTTCAGACTTTTTATAGAATATTTCTGATTTGCCATTCACGATAATTTCAGCCCCTTTCTCAAACGATTTTTTGGCGTTATCCCAGGCACCACCCGCATTGTTCTGAAACATTCCCATCAATACACCACTTACCGTTGCCCCTGCTAAAAATCCACCCAAAGCTTCAGGCCCAAAAATAAAACCTATCAGTAGTGGAGAGGTTAAAGCTATAGCTCCTGGAGCTACCATCTTCTGGATAGATGCCTGTGTGGAAATAGCGACACATTTGTCATACTCCGGTTTTGCTTTTCCTTCCATAATACCAGGAATTTCACGAAACTGCCGACGTACCTCCTCTACCATTGACATGGCAGCTTCTCCTACAGCCCGTATGGCCAGTGAAGAAAAAACAAAAGGAATCATTCCTCCAACAAATAAACACGCAAGTACATCTGCTTTGTAAATATCAATACCTGTAATTCCTGCAATCCCAACAAAAGCAGCAAACAAAGCTAGTGAAGTTAATGCAGCAGAGGCAATAGCAAAGCCTTTACCTGTGGCAGCAGTAGTATTACCTACAGCATCCAGAATATCTGTCTTTTCACGTACTTCTTTGGGCAGTTCACTCATTTCAGCAATACCTCCAGCATTGTCTGCAATAGGGCCAAATGCATCAATAGCCAACTGCATGGCCGTTGTAGCCATCATACCAGCCGCAGCAATGGCAACTCCATATAATCCAGCTAATTCATAAGAACCCCAGATACCAGCAGCCAATACAATGATGGGCAGTGTAGTGGATTCCATCCCTACAGACAAACCTCCAATAATGTTAGTAGCATGCCCTGTAGATGACTGCTGAATAATAGTCTTTACAGGGCGTTTGCCCATTGCTGTGTAATACTCAGTAATCATACTCATTAGTGTTCCTACTGCCAGACCTACAATCACAGCCCCAAACACACCCATAGAAGTAAACTGATGTCCACGTAATTCCAGGTGTTCGGGCAACAACCAGGTAATCAGAAAATAGGAAGAAACTGCTGTTAATACAATAGAACCCCAGTTACCTAAGTTCAAGGCGTTCTGTACAGCATCTGGTTTCAGTGATTGATCAGAAATGCGAACGAAAAATGTACCAATAATAGAGAAGATAATACCCAGGCCAGCAATAAGCATAGGTAGAAGGATTGGCGATAAGCCGCCAAAATTATCAGTAACTGTGATTTCCTGTCCCAAAACCATTGTAGAAAGCACTGTAGCTACATAGGAACCAAATAAATCGGCACCCATTCCTGCCACATCTCCTACATTATCACCTACATTGTCCGCAATAGTGGCTGGATTTCGTGGATCATCTTCTGGAATCCCTGCCTCAACTTTACCAACCAGGTCAGCACCAACATCAGCCGCTTTGGTATAAATCCCCCCTCCTACTCGAGCAAATAGGGCAATACTTTCTGCACCTAATGAAAACCCAGTCAACACTTCAAGTGCAAGCTTCATACGTTCAGGATTCATCACGCCATCAGGCCCTACTCCACCAAATATAGACACAAACACAATAAACAATGAACCCAACCCCAGTACAGCAAGCCCAGCCACACCCATACCCATTACAGATCCACCAGCAAATGAGACTGCTAATGCCTTAGATAAGCTTGTTCTTGCAGCCTGTGCCGTACGTACATTGGCTTTTGTTGCAATACGCATACCTATATATCCTGCCAAAGCAGATAAAAATGCACCTATTAAAAAAGCCCCAACAATAATAGGACTGGAATTTTCACTAAAAGCTCCTAATATACCCAGACCAGCAGAAGCGATTATGGCAAAGATTCCCAATATTCTCCACTCTGCCCGAAGAAATGCCATTGCTCCTTCAGCAATATAACCAGCAATTTCTGTCATTCGGGCATCGCCCGCCTCTTGTTTTGTAACCCAGGCTGATCGAATAAATGTGTAGAGAAGTCCAAGCAGACCAAAAATAGGAATCAGGTAAATAATACTATTCATGAAACAGAGTGTTAAAGTGATAATTATGAACTGATTAAAAAATTCAATGTATTGCTATAGTTATATCTAATACTATTGATCTATCACAAAGACAACTTTTAATTCAGACTTATCTGCATGAAACTATACACTATCCTACCTTCTCCTGCCGCTTAGCTTTATTCATTCTTATTCAATCCGAAGACCGTTAGGCACAGGTCTGTCTGGTTGTAACAATACCACTTCTTTACTCTCTCCAATTACTCCAAGTACCAAACACTCTGACATAAAATTGGCAATCTGCTTGGGTGGAAAGTTTACAATGGCAATTACCTGCTTACCCACTAACTGTTCCTTCTCGTATAATTTGGTTATTTGTGCAGAGCTTTTTCGGATTCCATATTCTCCAAAATCAATAACCAATTGATAGGCCGGATTTTTAGCTTTGGGAAAATCGTTTGCTTCCAACACAGTTCCAACTCTCATTTCAATCTTTTCAAAATCATTCCATGAAATCATTTCTTCTCAAATAATTAATATAGGTTTATAAAAAAAGATGATCTAATCAATTACTTATGATCTAATCACTCAACCTAAAATACTATTTTTTTGAAGCAAACAAGATATTCAGGCTTTATTTCCACCGTCTCTGTGCAAAATATAGAATTCAACTCAAGTTTTAAAAGAAAAATTCTATTTTTTCATAAAATACTACAGAATACATCTTATAAAATCACTGCCTCTTATCTTATTTAAGGCAAATAAAAACTAGCTAATTGATATTCAACCAGATGTATGTATTGATAAAAAACAGGTTGTTACAGACAATGACTTTAAGAAATAAAAAACGTTTTCTATTTTTAGCATTGCCTCTAGTTATAACAATTCGTTTATAGTCATGCAGACAAATTTTATATGAAATCACTTTCTAAACGTCAGTTCCTAAAGTCTGTTGCAGGAATCAGTGGATCTCTTACCTTGTCAAACTGGGAAAATACGTTTGCTCAGGTAGCACATATTTCTGCTCCAGAACTGGCAAAGAAGGAAGAGTTTTGGGTACAAATACGAAAAGGATATACAGTAACTCCGGATTTTATTCAGCTCGAAAATGGATATTATTCCTTGGCTGCAACAGAAGTACTGGAAAAATACATAGAACATATCCGTCAGGTCAATGTGGTCTCCTCTTATTATATGCGTACACGTATGACGGACGATAAACTTGTAGCTCGTAACGAATTGGCGCGTTTGCTTGGATGTACACCTGAAGAGTTGATCATTACCCGCAATACAACGGAATCACTAGATACTGTTATCTCCGGTATTACCTGGAAGGCAGGAGATGAAGTCATTATGGCTGAACAGGATTATGGTGCCATGCTGGACATGTTTGCACTACAGGCACGTAGATATGGAATTGTCAATAAACTGGTTTCTATACCCAATCATCCCAAATCCGATGAAGAAATAGTGGGCCTGTATGAGAAAATGATTACCAGCAAAACCCGCATATTAATGGTATGTCAGATTGTAAATATTACTGGTCAGATTTTGCCAGTTCGCAAAATTGCAGATATGGCTCATCATCATAATGTAGAGGTGCTGGTAGATGGAGCCCATGCCTTTGGACACCTTGACTTTAAGATTTCAGATCTGGGTTGTGATTACTATGGTAGTAGTTTACACAAATGGCTGGGCACACCACTGGGAGCAGGTATTCTCTATGTGAGAAAAGAAAAAATTCCAGGTATCTGGCAACTATTTGGCGATATGGGATTCAAAGACGATGATATTCGTAAACTCAATCACACAGGCACTCATCCGGTAGCTACAGATCTAGCTATACAGGATGCTATACGCTTCCACGAAAAAATAGGTATTCAGCGTAAAGAAGCTCGTTTGCGTTATCTGCAACATTATTGGACAGATCAGGTTCGGAACCATCCGAATATCGTACTGAACACCCCTGCTGATCCACAACGATCGTGTGCAATCGCTAATGTACATGTCAAAGGCAAAAAACCAGACGAGTTAGCCAAGCTCCTTATGAGTAAATACAAAATCTTTACAGTAGCCATTGATCGTCCGGGAGTAGCAGGTATTCGGGTAACGCCTCACGTATATACATCCACTCAGGAACTGGATACATTTGTCAAAGCATTGAAAGAGGTTGCAGGATAAATCCTCAACGAATACACAAAAAGGGAATAAAAGCATCTCGCAAAAGTTAGCTTTTATTCCCTGAAAGAACTATCTCTGCTTATACTTGAAATAGAACTCTTATATTAATTGACTGAAGGAAGAATAGTCTCATCTCCTAAAACCTCTTTTAATTCTATAGTCTCTGCGGCTGCAGCAGGTTCAGGAAACTCAGGCTCTATTCTGGAGTACTCTCCATAAACTATAAATTTATCTCCTTTGACAACTGTCTGTACCGTTGACTGATTAATCTTTGATCCAATAGGAAGCTGTTTTTCTATCTGTTCAAAATCCACTTCTATTGTAGATACAGAAGATGTTTGCACAATGCTAATAGCCTTATCATGATCAAAAGAGATGAGGTATTCTTTTACAAAAAAGTTCTTTTTCATAAGCAGTTACAGTGACCTGATCACCGATTTGTATGATTTGGATAATCAGGTCTAAAAAAGTGTACCTACATATTATGTTACAGCAAAATACTTTGCTAAAAAACGTGATAACGGCAGCAAAGCCAGCACAATCAGTCCATAGATTCCTCCAGCAAATACAGCTGCAATAGAAGCATCCATCACAATCAACGAGATCACCCCTGCTTTCACTGCCAACCCAATATTACGAGGTTGAGGATCGTTATAAGCACGAATCAATGGCGGAAATATCAGATAGATAAATAACGATAGAAAAGGAAGGCTTTGCCAGATAGGTATTCCTGAGATAAATGCTAATGTACCAATCGATAGGATTACGATGCTATATAAGAAGAAAGGAATATAAAACGACTTCTTACTACCACCATGCACTTCTCCTCTACTCACTGAGGTAATAGCCGCTATATAGATGATGGGAATGAGACATATATAAAGAACTTTATATTGCTCAAAATGCAGTAAAAATTCGCTCTTTATAGGATTCTCAATACCCCAAGACCCAAGTTCCCCTCTAACTGGTAAAGTTGTTCCTAAAAAAAGATTTAATCCCCTACAAAGTCCCATATTTATCGGCCCCCAAGATTGATGTTTACCGACTTTGTTGTACAATAAGGCAAAAAAGGCTGTTAGGATTGCAATGTAACCACTTAAATCAGATACAGAAAATGCACACAAAACTCCCCCTATCAATAAAATACTACCCAATACAACCGCTCCAATAAATGAGGCTCGTCCACTTGGAATAGGACGTTCTGGCCTTTCTACAGCATCAAGTTTTGCATCAAAAACATCATTATAAACAACCCCTCCTCCATATAAGCCAATAGTAGAAACTAATAGTAGTAAAGCATTAAAACGATATTGCTCCCACATATATTCTACGAATTTCATATCACCTACTATCATATAGGTAAATATGTAGACAACAAAAGCCTGCCTTACAGCAAAACCTGCTAAAATATCAGCCATTGCAGTGACAATATTAGCAGGACGCATCAGTTGCAGATAGGCAAACAAACGAGATGATTTCACTTGTATAAACTAAAAGAAATGAACAGATTTTATTTAGAACACTAGGTAACCCTTCCCAAACAAATGAGAATAACTACTCTCCCATCTTTACTATTTTAAACTGTTCCCATTGCTTATTCGCATAATCCAGAAAGGCTTTGGGTGCTTTATTGAATGAGGCATCTACTATTTTAGCAGGAGTTTCAGCATAATCTTTCATAGGTGAGCCATTTTCATATAAGACTGTCCGACCACGAATCGCATATTTCTCTCCATTCTCAAGCATCATCAGTTTCAATACATCGGGACTTACATCACTTCTACATCCTACTGTATACAAAAATGTAATTTCGGCAAAGCCATCTTTGTCCAGGTCTGTTACAGACAACGATCCTGCAACATGGTCAACCATTACATCAAAGGGGCAATCTTTCTCAAAATCGTATATTTGACGAAGCTGCTGAAAGGTGTTGGTGCTTTTATCAATGTAATGAAAAGCATATAATTCTTTGCTCCTTCCATCCTTTTCCTCTTTGCCCTCTTTCATTTCCGTTTCGGTGAGTATTATCAGATTTTCACCATTCTTATCTTCCCAACTCAATGCCTGAATGAAATTTCCTTTGTATTTTATCTTTTTGGCTGCAATATCTTTGACTGTTACATAGTGAGTTTGAGGAGTTTGGGCATTGCATAAAAAAATAGTTGCCATAAAGGCTATACTCACAACAAATAATGTTCTCATAAATGGAAATAAAATAGGATGATAAAAACACCGTAAAAATACAAGAATGCCTACAATAAAAAACACCACTTCTTTTCAGAAATGGTGTTTTTTAAAATTGACTTATAGTAGAAATTAGTTTGACCAATTTGGAAATGTATTTTTCAGATCATCATCCAGTAAGTCTGCCCAATATTCCAAATCAGCTATACAAGTCGCCAGTTCGTGATAATCCATACCCCGAATATCCCGTTCATAGGTCGCATATACCCAGTTGCTGTTTGGCATTATAGTAAGCTTCACCCCTAGTTTTGAGTCGTTCAATTCTAGTAGATGACGATAAAATTTCAGCAGATCATTGGCAGGAATTTGCATTAATGCGGAGAAAATGCGCAGATAATCACGGGAGGTTCCGTTTTCAAAACGAATAGTCTGAATAAAGATATCAATATAGGCTGATCCGATACGCCAGCGCCAGGTTTTCTTTTCCGAATTGAATACCTGTTCGCGTGTCAAGCCAACAGATTCTGCGTATTGATGGATCATTTCAGTAACCTTCTCTACTTGAGGGCTAACAGATTGCGGATTTGCACTCATAAGTTTAATAGTTAAAGTATGAATAATGGGTTTGGCTTAGTAATATTCTGGTGTCTGCTACCCTTGTACGGATAAGTAGTATTGAAAGTATGAATCTATCATTTTTTATTTTTTCAGTATGATTTTTTTAATCATTTTCTATTCATTAGTTGGCAACAAGAGAAAAAGTAAACAGATTGAAAATCATATTAATGTATTTCTATCTTTGTGCCTTTATATAAAGAAACAGCTTTACAGTAAACTGAAAAATAAAACTTCGCTTTTCTTTCTAAATGATTATTGTTTAGATTCGCGCCGAGACTTTCCAGTAAAGCTTCACTCCATTTGATATAGTTTTGTAATTCTTAATCCATCAGTTGTAACCTTTAACTAGTTATTCAATAATGAACATTCACGAATATCAAGGCAAAGACATTCTGAAAAGTTACGGCGTTCGTGTTCAGGAAGGTATTGTTGTCAATACTCCTGATGAGGCTGTAGAAGCAGCACGTCAGTTGCACGAAAAAACCGGCACTAATTTCTATGTAGTAAAAGCCCAGATCCACGCTGGTGGACGCGGAAAAGGAGGCGGAGTGAAAGTGGCTAAAAATTTTGAAGAAGTACGTGAGAAAGCCAAAAATATTCTGGGAATGCAGCTGATTACTCATCAGACAGGCCCTGAAGGAAAAAAAGTACATAAAGTGTTGATTGCTCAAGATGTATACTATCCAGGTCCGTCAGAACCGAAAGAATATTATCTGAGTATTCTTTTAGATCGTGGCAAGTCTTGCAATGTGATTATGGCAAGTACTGAAGGTGGTATGGATATAGAAGAAGTGGCAGAGCATCACCCTGACAAAATTGTAAAAGAATGGATTGACCCGGTAATCGGTCTGCAACCATTCCAGGCGCGTAAAGTAGCATTTGGCTTAGGTCTTGAAGGAGAAGCATTCAAAGATATGGTGAAATTTATCACTGCTTTGTACCGTGCGTATGTAGAAACAGATTCTTCTATGTTTGAAATCAACCCTGTGTTGAAAACTTCAGACAACAAGATACTAGCGGTAGATGCCAAAGTAAACCTGGACGACAATGCATTGTATCGTCATACAAACTATGCAGATCTGCGCGACCTGAACGAAGAAGATCCTCTGGAAATTGAAGCAAGCCAATCAGGTCTGAACTATGTGAAACTGGATGGTAACGTGGGTTGTATGGTAAACGGTGCGGGTCTGGCAATGGCTACTATGGACATCATTAAATTATCAGGTGGAGAGCCTGCTAACTTCCTTGATGTAGGTGGTGGAGCCAACGCACAAACAGTAGAAGCAGGTTTCCGTATCATCCTGAAAGATCCAAATGTAAAAGCTATTCTGATCAACATCTTTGGTGGTATCGTTCGTTGTGACCGTGTTGCCAATGGTGTGGTTGAAGCGTACAAGAAAATCGGAGATATTAAAGTACCTATTATCGTTCGTCTGCAAGGAACTAACGCTGAAGAAGGTGCCCGTATCATTGACGAGTCAGGTCTGAAAGTATTCTCTGCTGTTCAGTTAAAAGATGCAGCAGCAAGAGTAACAGATGTGCTCAAGACTGTTTAATCATACTAATAATCCCAAAAACAGAAAGCCTCTTATGATAAGAGGCTTTCTGTTTTTATACAGGTGTCTCCTAATTTTGGATAGAGACTTGTGTGTCCAAGCCAGTGTGTACTAGCCTTACAACGGATTTTGCATTTAACTCACTATTACAGGACCTCATAGTTAAAGTTTAGTTAAGCATTATTCACTACAGATATACTAGTGCAGTAAATTCCGCTCCCTTTCTCTTATCGCGATGAATTCCAATCAGATTTTGTTTTTGCGGTGAACGATGCGCAAGACAAAAAAGTGATCGGAGTTCCGGTCAAAAAAGTTTTTGCCGTGAGTTATGCGCAAACAAAAAAATGATCGGAACTCTGGACAAAAGCAAAAGTGATTAGAGTTATACGAAATTCCTCGGCCAACCAGTAAACCTGCCTTGCCTTCACAAAGTTGTCTTCTGCAATGAATTATGCGCAGACTGGAAAAGTGACCATAACTCTACTCATAAATCCAGATGATTGGATTATAAAAAAGTTCTTCACGCATTGATTGTCCAATCCTTCCTTCACTAAAAAACTTTTGTATAGAAGCACGTCTTACTACTGGTGGATATTTGCATTGCAGCATAAATTTTAACAAATGCTTCTTTTAATTTGGATCAATTCTAAACAAAGGACATATTGCATATATTTCTGATACTATATGTTAACACTCGTTCTATTCAGCCTCGGTATCTGGATACAATATTCTGGTTCCCGTTATTATCCTTCAACATTTTACAAAATTTCAATTCCTGGCTTCATAAGCTGGATATTTATTGTACTAGGAACAAGCAACTGGGTTTGGCAATGGGGATGGATAAGTGGATTGATTGCAAGTCTATTAGTTTACAGTTGTATTCTTTCTCTGATGCAACTACTATGTCACTTAGTAAATAAGCTATCTCATTCATGATTTTCCATATGCCAGCAAAAAAAGAATATCTGACGACACCCAGACAACGGACATTAAAAATATCAGCAGCGGTATTGGGAGGATATTTTGTTTCCATCACCTTTCATCTTTTTCTAGCCACCATATTACCTGATAGAAATATAGTAATGCTTACAGCCACATTTACTCTCTTTCTGCTATGGGGTATTTTGATGATTGTCCCTTTTCTGGCACAAAATGGCTGGAAAATATGGGGAGTCTACCTTTTGCTCATCTGTATCTTTTCAAGTATAACCTTTTGGCTTCGTTAACTCATGAAATTCTCTGGTCTGCCTAACCGAGCTTACAACATTTTATTTCATACCCATACAGTTTCTGGAATTGTAATCAGTGTAGCACTTTATATCATTTTCTTTGCAGGAGCTTTCACATTATTTCGGGATGAATTTTACAAATGGGAAAATCCAACAGCCCGATACTATACGGGTAAACCCATAGATTATGACACTACACTACAAAAAGTTAAAAGTGTCATTCCCAATTTTGACTGGAGTGATGATACGTATTTAACAACACCATCCTATACGCGTCCTGATATATGGGTAAGTGGGCATATTCAGACCTCCAGTCACCAGGAAGAACATTTTCAGGGAACCTATTCACCAGTCAACCAAGCGTTTAGCAAAGAACTTAAAACCACTACTGGTGAAACTTTATACAGACTGCATTTCCTGGATCAACTGCCGGGCCTAGGTAGATACATAGCAGGGTTTGTGTCATTATTTTTTTTGTTTGCCACACTGACGGGCGTACTTATCCATTGGCGAAATATTGTTACCAAATTTTATGGATTCTCACTAAAAGGTTCCTGGAAGCAACTCTGGACAAATGCCCATACAGTATTAGGAATCTTAGGATTACCTTTTCAACTGCTGTATGCAATCACAGGTACATTTTATATTTTATCCATTCTTATTCTATTGCCAACAGTCCTCGTGTTTTTTGGTGGTGATCAACAGAAAGTGATTAGTGCTATACGTCCAAATGAAGGTATTGTATTGAAAGAAAATGCCCAGACTGTATCCAACCATCTTTCGATCAATCAATTTGTAACCAAAGTACAACACGAATATCCTGGATTTGAGATCAACCTGATTGGCTTAAAGCACTATAAAAAGGAAGATGCCCATATAACATTTATGTTAAAAGATGCACAAAGCTTTACAGGAGACGGACTGGTTTCGTACAGCTTAATAGATGGTAAAAAGTTAATAGAATCCATGCCTGGTAATAAAACCTATGTACAATCTGTATTATTCGGAATTGGCAGAATACATTTTGGCACCTTTGGAGGTATAATAGTAAAGATTATTTATTTCATCCTGGCACTGTTAACCTGTTTTGTTCTGATTAGTGGGATTTTAATCTGGAAAGAGGCTCGCAACAAAAAAGAATATACAGACCAGCAAAAACGATTTCATCACAAAGTAACGATGTGGTATCTGGCTATTTGCTTTGGTTTATATCCAGCTATAGCACTTCTGTTTATTTCAGAACAACTTATTCCGTTTCAACTGAGCAACAGAATTACTATTGTTAATTCCCTGTTTTTTGGAGGCTGGTTAGCTATTTCTATTTGCAGCTACTTTTATAGAACGGAGTCCCGCTTAACACGTTTTACTTTGCTTATGGGTGGTATACTCTCTTTAGCAGTACCCTTGTCTAATAGTATAGTCACAGGTGACTGGATTGGACAAGCGCTTTCTACAAAACAATATACTGTATTGGGAGTAGATTTGTTCTGGTTACTTACTGGCATTGTAAGCTTGGGCATTTTTAGTTACCTACGTAAAACAGAAAAACGCAATAATCAACTAAAGCCTGTAAAAGAAATTGCGAGATAGTGTAGTTTCTTGCCCATATTCTTCCTACAAATTATTCTCGTCCGTAACTGCTTACCATATATCAAAGTTATATATGGTAAGCAGTTGTAGTACTGTCCTCTCCACTTTTTAATATCAGACAATTGTAAAAAACAGATTCAGTAAAAGATTCCAGTCAAAACCTGCCTTTGCAATCCCCATGAAACAATCTTACATATTTTCCAGCAAGGATTTAATAAAGACTTCTTCAATCTGAATATGAGGAATGTGTCCTACATTATCAAATTCAATTAGTTTGCAGTTAGGGATTTTTTTGGCGGTTTCTTTACCCAACACCTGATACTGTCCATGTTTAGCCTTCTCTGAATCAGAGATAAATCCTTTTCCTACAATCGTTCGATCTTCTTTACCAATGAATAAAACCACCGGAACTTTTAACTGGCTAAATTCATAACATACAGGTTGTTCATAAATCATCACATAGGTAAGAGCCGCAACTTTGGCATATCTTGGAAAATCAGCACTTCCGGTTACACCTGCACCTATTTTAACTAAATAGTCGTAAGCAGGTTTCCATTCAGGGAAATAGGAGTTCTGATAATATTTTTTTACACTTTCTGCCGTAGTTTTTAATTCCTTCTGAAACTCTTCTTCTGCTGTCATATAGGGCACAAAGGTTCTGTAATCTTCTAACCCTATAGGATCTTCCAAAACTAACTTCTCTACTTTGTCAGCAAACATAAGAGCAAAACGGGTAGCCAACATCCCTCCCATCGAATGTCCCATCACTGTCACTTTTTCAATTCCTAAGGTATCCAGAAGTTTTTTGTTATTTGTAGCCAGTTGATGAAAGCTATAGTGAATGAATGCCTTAGATGATTTTCCAAAACCTATCTGGTCTGGTACCACTACCCGAAACCCTTTTCCAATCAAAGCTTTTATCACACCAGTCCAGTAATACCCGCCAAAATTCTTCCCATGAAAAAGCATTACTGTACGACCATTTGCCTTTACAATAGGCTTGATATCCATATAAGCCATTCGTAGATCCTGACCTTCTATTCTTAAGGGAAGGAACTTTACCGGATAAGGATAAGGTACATTTTCCAATGTAACTGATAAGGTATCCGATTGTGCAGATACAGCAAATACACTATTTATTAATACAAACAGTGCAAACATCATTTTTTTCATAGCAGAATAAGGCTCACAGATAATACACAAAAAAGTGCAATACAAATTATCAAAGGAATGAATCAAGAATGGAAATAGCCATAACTAATTTTACCCATCATTTTTAATGTCAATCATTTCTTCGAAATTTGGCTAAAAAACAATACCTAATAAATCAAATTATTTATCTATTATCAAATAAATAAAGTGAAGACCAGCAATCACTCAAAAAAACGGGGCGTACCGAAAAGCCTTATGAGTAGGACTATTTAGTAAACCCAGATTATGAGTACAAAATTTTTCCAGACCAACAGTTATTTTATTGACGAAAAAGTTAATTTCTTAAAATTCGAAAACGAGTACAAAGTATTTGACGAATCAGGTGCATCAACAGGGGCTGTCCTGCAAAAAATCTCTTTCGGACAAAAACTACTGCGCCTCTTAGTAAACAAAGCCATGCTTCCTTTTAAACTTGACTTTGTTAATGTTGATAATGTAGTAGAAGCTTCACTGTCAAGAGGATGGACTTTTTTTATGTCTAAACTAACAGTAACAGATGGTACAGGTACCAGTATTGCTACTATCAAACAAAAGTTCAAGTTTTTCAAACCTACCTTTCGTATCTTTGATTCAACCGAAACACAGATAGCAGAAATCACCGGAGACTGGAAGGCATGGAACTTCAGCATTAAAGATATGAACGGCAATGAAATTGGTGCCATTAGTAAAAAATGGGGAGGATTAGCTAAAGAGGTATTTACCAGTGCAGATAAATACAATGTCAGCATTACTGTACCGTTGAAAAACGAAGATCACAAAAAAGCAATATTATCTTGTGCCATTGCCATTGATATGATTCTAAAAGAAACAAAATAGCCTCTTGTGTGGCAGGATAATCCTGCCATACTTCTCTTCAATTTATCGCAAACTCTCATTGCCAATAATAACAATTTGTGGAAACCATTCTGATTACAGGGGCACGTGCACCCATAGCAATGGAACTAGCCAGAAGTTTTCATAGTCAAGGGCATACAGTTATCATGGCAGATTCACTTACACTGCCTGTGAGCAGATGGAGTAATACAGTAAGCAACTACTTTAAACTACCTTCTCCTAGATTTGCACCTCAGGAATTTGCAGATACACTACAACAGGTCATTACAACTCATCAGGTTACACACCTTATTCCAACTTGTGAAGAAGCATTCTATATCTCATCATTCAAAGATGTCTTTCCTTGTAAAGTCTGGACCTCTGGTATAGAGTTAATGAATCAATTGCATAATAAATTTCTGTTTACTCAAGTAGCAAAAGAATACTTACCCATACCCGAAACAGAATTAGTAGATAAATTTACTACCTGGACTGAAAGTGAGAATTATGTATTTAAACCTGTTTATTCCCGGTTTGCAGGACAGATCATTAGTAACAAAACTCTGGTAAACACATACTTTACCAATTCTGAGCAAAAAAACTGGATAGCGCAAAAACGCATTCAGGGTAAAGAAATATGTATCTATTCCATTTGGGATGAGGGCAAATTAAAAGCGTATGTAGCCTACCATCCTTTGTATCGTGTTGGGAAAGGGGCTGGAATTTTCTTTGAACCAGTTAACCATCCAGATGCCCATGAAAAGGTAAAGTTGTTTGGTGAAGCTATCAGCTATACAGGACAATTATGTTTTGATATAATCATTGATCAAAATGATATACCCTGGTTTATCGAATGTAACCCACGAGGAACTAGTGGAGCACATTTGGTCCATACAGACTTAGCAAATGCATTTCTTTATTCAGATACTGAAATACAACAAAACACTGCTGAATATGCAGTCAAAGGTGCGATGGCTTTTTTATATCCTCAAAAACTTCTGACTAAGCGTGTAAGGCAAGCAAAAGATGTGATTTTTCGAAAAAAGGATTTTCTACCCTTTCTGCTTCAATTTGTAAGTATATTGGAAGTAACCTATATCATGCTAATAAAACGAATGACTTGGCTTCAGGCAACCACAAGAGACATTGAATGGAATGGAAACGAACATTGAATGGGTTTTACCAGAATCGCTTCCGGAAGGAGTTCTTAAGAAGTTTTCTCTTTTATTTTCAACATATGCATCCAGTCAACTAATTCGAAATGTAGAAACACAAATCCGAATTATAAAAGTTAGTGACAATTTGTATTTTCCAGTATCTGTAAATAATACTGAATGGAATAACTCATATGTCTGTTCGCCATATACTGCCTATGTATTGTATGCAAAGGATGAGCTAACCCGAAAGGTTAAAAACAAACTATTGCAATTCCCTCTACTCTTACTGATACAAGGTATATCCGGCTGGCTCAAATCAGCACAGATTAATAAAAATATTCATGTCAATAATTTTCTTCTTTCTACCAATCCTTATCCAGACTGGAATGGTGAGCATCTGGATGCTCTAACAAATTTCCTGAAAGATCAATACCCTGAACATGCTATTATCTTTCGATCTCTTAACAGATATCAGCACTCACATCTATTAACGCAATTTAAAAACAATACCTATTACCTTATTGGAAGTCGGCAGGTATATATGTATGATGACCCATTTGAAAAATGGCTTAGTCATAATAACAATAAACAAGACAAACGCATTATTAAAAACAAAAAACTTCAGTATGTCTCTCATGAAGATATGAAAAAATACCTGCCCGAAGCATTGGATTTGTATAATCAGCTTTATCTGGAAAAATATTCACCACATAATCCTCAGTTTACACTTGAGTACTTTCAGAAAATGTATGATAATGATGTCATTCACTTCCAGGGGTATATTAATTCAGATAATCAGTTAAAGGCTTTTTCTGGACTCTTTGTGATAGAAAATACGATCACCTCTCCTTTGGTTGGCTATGATACGAAAGCTCCACAAAAAGATGCGTTATATATTCATGCCATTCAATTGATATTTGAGTATAAATATCGTTCAGGAAAGTTACTTAACCTTAGCTCAGGGGCTCCTGGCTTTAAACGCCTACGGGGAGGGCTGCCCTCAATTGAATACTCTGCTGTGTACCTAAATCACCTGAAAATATATAGAAGAATCGTATATAAAGTGCTTCAATTCATCACCAATAAGATAGGTATTCCATTGCTTGAGAAATATGAGCTGTAATGCTTACTCTTGGTTTCACTAAGCTACTAATATAGAGAAGTTAACTGATAATGAACAAATTACTATTCATTAAAGGATAACCCTTAATTGATCTTTCAACCTCTATACACTATGAACACCTATTTATGGGTACTCTGGAGCTTTGATGCACTGATAGCTCTCGTAGTCCTTTATTTCTTCTTTGTTGGACTCGCTGATGGTTCTGTATCTTTGGACAACATGCTGATGTGGTTATTGATTTTGCTAGGAATTGGAGGTATATTACTAATTGGATTATGGTTACGATCGGCTACAATACTCTGGATTCTGGCTGCTCCAGGCCTGGTATATCTTTTGTTCCTCCTGATTGTAGTCATTGGCAAACCTCGCTGGAATTAATAATTTTTTTCATATTTTCATTTACCTAATGAGTAAAATTTCAATTATCCTTTTAGTAGTCGTCCTTTTAGAAAGTTGTACTTCAACTAATCCCTCTCAGGAAAAAACAACAACACTAGATACCACTCAGATCTCAGTTGAAGTAACAGATAGTGTTACCAACACTGCTGATACATCTACTTTTCAATGGGATACAGAACTTTGTCAGAATAAAGGTACCTACTTAACTAAGCAATATTCCGAAGCACAACTCAAAGATACTTATACACTGTGGTCTTCCAGTTCGTTATTGTCAACATCAGCAACTGTTTTTAAGCCTCAGGATATAGTCCAGCTTGACCAGAATACATCTAAACTAGAAAAGGAGTATGCAGATAAGAGAAAACAGTTAGAGCAATTAAGTCCAATTCAAACTCCTTATTGGATCAAACTAAAGAAAGCACGTTTGCAGGAACTTGACGAAGATTACCAGCTTCGAAAACTTACTCTGGAAGCCAATCGAAACCCATCTGTTTTGTTAAACAGCAAGTATGCAAAAAGTTGCAGGCAATATGCCGAAGCATTAGCATCTGCTGATAGCACACAAATACTGGAAACATGGAAGGCAATGGCCGAAGAACAGAAAAAAAACAATGGTTCTCCGGAACAATACATGCGAATCTTTTATACCAAGTACAATAGCGCTGAGAATCTTGATTATGCTAAAGTGGAAATTATGACATTTGGATGGTGGAACTGTTGCAATATGCAACTAAACCGTGTGAATCAGGATATGGCAATGGAGGAAGAATTCAACAAACTCTTTACATCTGTACAATCACAATGTGATGAACCCTGACACGTTATATATCAGGGTTCATCATATTATTTCCGTATTTTGAGTACCTGAGCTTGCTTCTGTGCTTTCAGAGCTAGTTCGGTAGCCAGAAAGCAATGATCCTGAGTCATGGCTGTTTCTGTTCTATTCAAAACATCATTTACCAGTTGTGTTCCAAAAGGTAAAGGTTCTTTACTACAATCAAAATAACGAGTCTCTTTCTGATCAGTCAGAAAAAGATGGTTGCCTCCACTTCTTCCTGCCAAATCTGTGTTTTTACGAATTTCTATAAATCCATCTGTGCCCAAAATTGTCAACCGACCATCCCCCCATGTATTCAATCCATCGGGTGTAAACCAGTCAACCCGAACATATCCTGCACCACTATTTCCCTTAAGTGTTATATCACCAAAATCTTCAAATGCCGGATATTGGGGATAATGTACATTGCCAATCTGGGATGATACCACATCGGCTTCTGTCGAACCTGTAAAAAACAGAAACTGATCACATTGATGAGAAGCAATATCACACAGAATGCCACCATAGTATTTCCGATCGAAAAACCATTCTGGACGAGATTTGAGATTGATTCGGTGTGGTCCCATTCCAATTGTCTGGACAACCTGTCCTATGGCACCTGCTTTGACCAGTTCTCCTGCCTTGACTGTAGCAGGATTTTCAAACCGTTCACTATACATAATGGAATATATACGCTTCGTTTCTTTCTGCACCTTCCTCACTTCAGCTAATTGCTCCAAAGTTATAATACCTGGCTTATCCACCATAAAATCTTTTCCATGACGCATTACCTGAATCCCTAATGGTGTTCTGTCAACAGGAATAGATGCGCTAAGTATAAGTTGGACAGATTTATCTTCCAGAACTTCCTTTTCACTTTTTGCTTGCTTTGCCTGTGGGTATCGTTTGGCAAAAGCGGCAACTAACTCAGGTTCTTTCGCATAGAAAGAAACTAATTGCCCCCCTCCTCTAGTCACGGCTTCTACCTGCCCGTAAATATGTCCATGATTCAATCCGATTACAGAAAACTTAATAGTACCTTCAGGCTTCACTAGAGGTGTATGCCTCTGATAACTCACCTGTATACCAGAAGGTGTAAGTTCCATTGTCTTTGCCAGTTCTTTAGAGAAAGCACTAATAGTAGATAGTCCGGCAGCTGTAGATAAAGAATACCTGATAAATTTACGTCTATTGGTCATAAGAACATGAGGTTATTTCTTCGGATTAGAAAAAGAAAGAGATTTTGATGGTTGATCCCTTTTAGCCAGTTGTAAAGCAGTAGTTGTTGTATAATATTTAGCTTTCATATTAGGCACTTCCCACTCTGGCAACTTTCCATCTTTTAAATACTGTAGGAACCGCTCCATTACTTCTGCAAAATGAGCTTCATGACCAATTCTGTATGTGTCTGGTATCTGGATTATCCATCCATCTCCCTGCTTTTGTAATCCAACACCTGGGTACTTCTGCGTGATTTTCTCAAATGATTTTGTTAATCCTGTTCCGTATGTATTTAGATCGGTTCCTTTACTCGGTTCTATGTACAATTGTGGGATATAGTTTTCTTCTTTGTTCTGTCGAATGACAAGATTTGCCTTATCACCTCGCATAATAGAGTAATGTGTATCCCCTGCACCTTCCGGAGCCTGATAATTCCAGATCACAGAAACTTTAGCATATACACCCTTAATCTGGTAAGTGATTTCTCCATTGGAGAAAACTGATAATATACTATCAGAAACATCCTTTTTAAGAAAGTCCGTAAACGATGTCATACCTGTAATAGCACTAAACTGTGATTGTGTCATTGGTGTAGGCCAACGACGAGCTTTCAGCACATGAATGTCTTTTGTATAGTCAATAATCTGTTCAGGAAAACATTCCCACTGTACCAGATCCACCAAATGGGTTGTAACATCTACCAAACCCTCACCTTGCTGAGTTACATCCATAAACCAGGCAGGTCGTTTCAGTGCTTTCCCTGATACATATTTATAAAAGTGATGTATACTTTCTTTGGTCACTGCAGGTTCTTCCACACTACCCGTTTTCAGCTTTCCGAAAATGTCCGGTATCTGTGACAACTCTTTCTGTAGGATGGTAGTAATCTCAGATCGCTCTGTCATGATATCATAAAGTAATACTTTATTACGATCTGCTACATCAAAGCTTTTGAGCAAACTTTGAAAGCCTGTTGAATCAATACACATAGGTTTATCTGCCAAAACATGCAGGCCCGCATCAACTGACTTTTGTATATATTCAGATTTCTTCCCATTGTTTCCAGCAATCACTACTACATTACCAGGCTTCTGAGTCAGCATCTTTTCCAGGTAATCATTACCTGTATACACAGACTCTTTCCAATGGGTAGGATCGTCTGACCGCCTATTATATCCGTCTATACGCTTCAGATGCTCTTCTACATCCAGGCCATCTGGAGCAAAAACAGCTACAACCGAATCAATAGCTGCATACATTTTCTTTTGTACTAATGCAGCATGGAAATGTCCGGGATCGAGTGTAATTAACTTCACACTTTTTTGAGATGGTTTATCAGTATGAGTAGTATTGCAGGCTGCACATAGTAATGCAATCGCAACTATCCAAAATTCTTTGGTAAAATGCTTCATTCAGGTGTAAAGTGACTAACGATCAAAAATAGAAAAGTATATTCAGTGTAATTTATGATCACGCCTTGATCTGATACGGAGCACGCATCTGACGGGATAGTAACAGATTAGCCTCTGCATCATTGATAAACTGTTCTTTAGCAGGGTCCCAGAAAACTTTACGTTTAAGTTTCATTGCTATATGATGGATCAGACAGGTAGAACAGGACCGGTGGGCGACCTCAACGGGTGCAATTGGAGCTTTTCGGCTCACGATACAATCCAGCCAGTTTCCATGGTGGTCTTTACTCTCATATAAATGAACCTCATTCGGACCAATGACAGAAGATAAAACAGAAGGGTTGCTCGCTTCTAATGGTTTTACTTCGCCACTTTTGACCACAGGATCACTGGCTGTTGCAGTATAGTTTCCACGTGTTACAAAAATCCAACCTTCAGACCCTTCATATTTGATGCCATTCGGTAAATCATTACTTACGATCATTCGCACCCCATTGGCATACAAGGCTTCCGTACGAAATTTACCATGTACATTCCACAATCCAGCGCTTGGAAAATCAGCCCAACCAGAAACCTCAATAGGGCCGGTGTATTCTGTATCCATAGCCCAATGTGCACAATCTATATGATGAGATCCCCATCCTGTAATCATTCCAGCACCAAACTGCTCACACCGTAGCCATCCGGGCCGGTCATAGCCTATATGTGGATGTACACGTTTTTCTGTATAATATACTTCTGGTGTTGATCCTAACCACATGTTGTAGTTCAAATTAGCCGGCACAGGCATTTCAGGCTCTTCGTTTCCAGACGGATCTCCGGGTAACCCCACATAAATAGTATGTAACTTGCCAATACGCCCATTTCGAACTAACTCAGCAGCATAGCGAAACTGTGGAGAGGAACGTTGTTGGCTACCAATCTGAAAAATACGATTTTGTTTCTGAATAACATTACTTAATGTACGGCCTTCTGTGATAGTGAGCGATGCTGGCTTCTGAAGATAGATATCTTTTCCAGCCATAGCGGCTTCAATAGCAGGCAAAGCATGCCAATGATCGGGAGTACTTATCACAACAGCATCAATATCCTTATTAGCCAATAGGTCTCTATAATCTGTATATGTTTGTACACCTTTATATTTTTTTGGCTTTTTTTGACTATAGTATTCTTCTACCAGTTGTTTTCCTTCCTGTACCCTTTTACTATCAACATCGCAGACTCCTATAATTCGGGCCTGTTCATATTTCCATATACCAGGCATATCATGACCTCGGGATATACGCCCAACACCGATACACCCAATATTGATGCGATTACTGGGAGCATGCCGTCCAAATACAGATGCAGGAACAATAGTTGGTGCAAAAAATGCAGATCCGGCAACTAACGCAGACTTTTTTAAAAAGTCGCGTCGGTTTTGCACTGAAGATTCATCACTTACAGATGCCATTTTATGTAAAGATTAAATGTGGTCTGATAATAACTGGATAAAAATTACACTTCAGTCAAGAGATTAAGGGTATATCTCTTCAAAAAATTAAAAACAAAGCCAATCTGATATACTAGAAGCTCCAAATTAATCATTGAAGCCATTCCAGCCCAATGTTGTCTTCCTAAAAGTAAAATGAAACATTAAATTATGCAATCGATTGCATACTATTTTTTTTGATATTTCTATAAGAAATTGTAAAATCCCATTTCGACCAATAGAAGGCCAAAGCATTAACGAATAGTATACCTATAAATATTTTTCTGATTTTTTTGAGTTCACTGAAATCCGACCTCAATGGAGATTGCGTAGGTATGCATGTTGGCCAACACAAACAACTGGTATAACCAGTAAAGAAACAAATCTCATTTTCAACGCAATAACAAATCCAACTTATGAAAAAGTCATTGTTAATATGGTGTGGAGCTGCAATGTTATGTATTACTTCAATGGTAAATACTTCAGCTCAAAACATGGGTAACAAAACAGAGAAAACAGTAATGGTAGGTGGTGCAGCTATGTATCCTAGCAAAAATATAATAGAAAATGCTGTTAACTCAAAAGATCATACAACACTGGTTGCAGCAGTAAAAGCGGCAGGTTTAGTAGAAACACTACAAGGTAAAGGCCCCTTTACAGTTTTTGCTCCAACCAATGCTGCCTTCGACAAATTACCAGCAGGAACGGTAGATGAACTGGTAAAACCTGAAAATAAAGATCAACTTACCAAAATTTTAACTTACCATGTAGTTGCAGGAAAATATACATCCAAAGATATCATGAAAGCTATTAAAGAGGGCAATGGGAAAGCTACCTGGAAAACTGTAAGTGGAAAAACTCTTACAGCTATGATGGATGGCTCTAAAGGAATCGCTCTTACAGATGAAATGGGAAATACGTCAAAAGTAACTATTCCAGATGTGAATCAGTCAAATGGTGTGATTCATGTAATAGACACAGTTGTAATGCCTAAATAATAAGTAGTTTAGTATAGGTTTGTGGTGAATGAAAATCCTCTCTGGTCTATCATCAGGAGGATTTTTCATTCAATATCCTTCTCATTTACTTTACCAAACCTCCATTTGGTACATATTTATGTCCAAGTCCTTTACCTATTTTTTCAAGGTTCCGAATAGCAGATGAGCTTATATGTTCAAACTGTTTGTCACAACGAATAAAAATCACTTTGATATCTGGTTTCATATCTTCCATAAAACGCAACTGGTTTACTTCATAATCCAGATCATCTCCATTGCGCAAACCTCTTACCAAAGTAATATCACAATCACTCTCTTTTTTCGAAAGATAGTCTGTCAGCAAACCAGGAAACTTTTCAGTTTGTCTGTATTTAAATACATTCAGTTGAGTAATGTCTGTTTCCTGTGCATCTTTTTCAGGATTAATTCCTTGTGCAATTATCACCTTATCAAAAATCTTCTCTGCTTTGTGTAAAATATTCAAATGTCCATTATGCAAAGGATTAAACGAACCGGGATATACACCAACCCTGGGTCGGTGATGCATCAGATAGGACATCAGATTTTGGAGATTCTGGCTATTATTCGGATACTTTCTTGTCCACTCATCTAACAATGCCAGACGTCCCATCTTATACATGCTGTAATCTACAAATTGAAACTCCTTAAATACTCCTCTCTCCCATTCCATTAATTGCGTAAAATCTGAATCCGAAACAACTGCCATGTCCCAATCAACAAATTGACGGGAAAGTTCTGTTCTTGGTTTATGCGTCTTAGTATCCAGAATCATCTCTACTACTTCTTGTGTAACAGAATGTTGTGTGACCTCCTTTAACATCTCGGCAGAACGTTCTTCATTATCCTGAGCAGTCGGATCATACACAACATCATGAAAAAAAGCGGTTAGCCGTAACTTATCCTTTTCCTCTTCCGACAATGAAGATTTTTCAATTTTGTCAATCAGAAAAGACAAATGTTTTTCTGTATGATAAAATCGATGAGGTTCATTCCAGGAATATTGCAAACGCTCTACTCCAGCAGGAGATACCTGATACTTTTCAAAAAAGTTACTATAATTAGCGTATTCGAATAAATATGAGCTCATAATGAAGACAAAAGTGGAACGGACACTCAGTAAATAACTTCGTAAGTATAGTAAAAGAATATGTACAGGCCAATTACTCTGTAAATTCACTTCTCTATTCCGAACGAAAATCAATCATTCCTCGTTCTACACGCGGGTATAGGAACGATTTGTCTGGCAGCTCATTAAACATTTTGATGAATTAAGTAGTTGATGCTAAAGAATAAATAAATCAAACAAAAAGAAGCTGATCTATGTTAGTAATCTACTATCACTATACTTTGGTCTTATTGAGTATAGTAATACGTATCACTTCCTCAGCCAATACACTATTAACAGATTATTTTACTGCGAATGAAAGTAAGTGTTTTTCGAAAAGAACAGTTTAATGCAGCCCACCGATTACACAATCCAGCCTGGTCGGATGAACAAAATGCCAGAGTATTTGGTAAATGCAACAATCCCAACTATCATGGTCATAACTATGAGTTAATAGTTAAAGTCACAGGAGAACCTAATGCGGAGACTGGGTATGTAATGGATATGAAGATTCTGTCTGATATTATTAAACAACATATAACAGACAAATTTGATCATCGCAACCTGAATGTAGATACAGAAGAATTTAAACATAAAAATCCTACCGCTGAAAATATAGCTATTGTGATCTGGCATATTCTCCGTGAAAAAATTGACTCGCAACTTGATTTAAAAGTAACTTTGTATGAAACCGAACGAAACTATGTCGAATTCCCAGCATAATCACAGTCACCAACATCTACAAAGCGGAAAAATACATGATGTAAGCCACCTGACTATTGACGAGATTGGCGATGATCACATCCTTACCTCTTTTGACACCCCTATGCGTGCGGATGCCTTTGATAGAGATGATGATCTGAAAGTTGAATTGATTGAAAAGCATTTTCGCGAAATTATGCATATACTTGGTCTTGACCTCACAGACGACAGTTTGAAAGGTACACCAAACCGGGTAGCAAAAATGTATGTAAAGGAAATATTCAGTGGCTTGAATCCTGAAAATAAGCCGTCAGTAACACTGTTTGAGAATAAATACAAATACAGCGAGATGCTGGTAGAAAAAGATATTTCGTTTTATTCTAACTGTGAGCATCACTTTGTCCCTATTTTTGGGAAAGCACATATTGCGTACATCTCTAGCGGACAGGTTGTAGGCTTGTCTAAATTAAATCGTATTGTGCAATATTATGCGAAACGCCCTCAGGTTCAGGAAAGGTTAACGGTACAGATTGCTCGTGAATTGCAGGAAGTATTGCAAACAGAAAATATTGCTGTGGTCATTGATGCCAAACACATGTGTGTTGCTTCAAGAGGAGTAAATGATATTACATCTTCAACAGTGACAGCATTTTATAGTGGAAAATTTAAAGAAGAAGCGACTAAAAATGAGTTTCTTAAATATCTGGAACTCAAAACAGAGTTTTAATCTAGCAGCTTCAACATAGTATCTCAGAAGGACATGGCAATAAACCATGTCCTTCTTTTTTTGCAAAATAAAAATCCCTAGCTTTGTATTTAAAATCCATATAGAGATAGTAGAGAAGAATCATCCTATTTAACTCTCAAAGCTATCCTACATAAAGTTTACTTCAAGCATCATGGCTACTATTATAGATTTAATTGGAAACACTCCCCTGGTAGAACTCAATCATATTAATCCGAATCCCAATGTTAAGCTTTATGGCAAAATGGAAGGACATAACCCTGGAGGAAGTGTCAAGGATAGAGCAGCACTGGGAATGATTAGCGGGGCATTAAAAAGAGGAGAAATCAAACCAGGAATAAAACTTATTGAGGCAACGAGTGGAAATACAGGTATAGCACTGGCTATGATTGCCAGTATGTACAATTTAGAAATTGAATTAGTGATGCCTGAAAATGCAACAAAAGAACGCGTGCAGACAATGGAAGCTTTTGGTGCAAAAGTTATTTTAACACCCAAAGAACAATCAATGGAAGGGTCCATTGACTATGTCAATGAGCAGGTTTCCAAAGGTGGATATTTTGTACTGAATCAATTCGGTAATCCTGACAACTGGAATGCACACTACCATACCACAGGGCCAGAAATATGGAAAGATACCCAGGGAACAATCACACATTTTGTGTCCGCTATGGGCACAACGGGTACTATTATGGGTGTATCCCGCTATTTGAAAGAACAAAACCCTAATGTACAGATTATAGGGTGCCAACCTACAGATGAATCTAATATACCAGGTATACGCAAGTGGCCTGAAGCTTATCTTCCTAAAATATTTGATAGAGAACGCGTAGACCAAGTACAGGAAGTTTCACAGGAAGAAGCAACCATAATGACTCGTCAGTTAGCCCGTAAGGAAGCTGTTTT
The DNA here is from genome assembly GCF_030068545.1 of Xanthocytophaga flava. NCBI lineage: Bacteria > Pseudomonadati > Bacteroidota > Cytophagia > Cytophagales > Rhodocytophagaceae > Xanthocytophaga > Xanthocytophaga flava. The sequence continues at coordinate 26,567 of NZ_JASJOR010000010.1, forward strand.
TTGCGGTATGAGTGCAGGCGGAGCAGCAGCAGTTGCGACACGTATAGCAGGACAAATAGACAAAGGTGTTATCGTTTGTGTGATCTGTGATCGGGGCGACCGTTATTTATCTTCAGATTTATTTGCCAATTAATAGTTTGTGCGCTTCAAACGTTCTAATTAACCTCTCACAATTATATAAGTTTGGATATGTTCTAACCTCATCCAAACTTATATACGTACTTTAGAATAGTACCCATCCGATAAAATTATACATTCAGCATCTTCTGAATTTTCCGTCTTCAGATTCTCCCACCTACATTCCCCATCAAATTTACACCCAACTACTTTTTGAAAGTTTAGTATTGTATTTTTGTGAAATGAATATTTTATTATTTGCAGATCTGCATGGAAGAATTTTGCCAGCTCTTAAGTTAGCTACACGACTTCAGAAGGAAAGAAACGTACAATTAGACCTGATAGTGCAATGTGGGGATATGGGCATTTATCCGGAACCCGAAAAATTTGACAAAGCAACACTCCGCCACGCTCAACGGGATGAAACTGAATTAGGCTTTAGTCGCTATTTCACACATCCATCAACAGAAGTAGCCTCTTTACTCGAAGAATTGTCCTGTGATGTTATATGTGTCAGAGGCAATCATGAAGATCATGAATTTCTGAATGGGCTAGAGCAAAAATCATCAGAGTCGCGGTTTCCTGTCGACTGTTACAAACGTATATATGTATGCAAGACTGGACATATCCAGAAATTTGAAAAAGAAGGACAACAGATAAGTATTGCAGGTATAGGACGTATTGGCCATAGAGGTAATAAGAGTCCAAACGGAACTCAACGTTTTATTCAGCCATATGAACAACAAGCCTTACAGTCTCTTCGTAAACAAATTACGCATATTGATATTCTAGTTACCCATGATTGTTCACTTCATTTTTTTGATAAGGATTTTGGTATGCAGGAGATTCGGGACTTTTTAGACTATCACAAACCCTTTTATCACTTCTTTGGTCATACAGGACATTCGTATCAGGCTGTTCCAGATGAAAACCGCTTTACTACCTCTGTTAAAATAGCAGAATTGGAATGGCAGCACAATGGGACTTTTCCAGAAGGAAGTATGGTACTATTACGATGGAAAGATCAATATGAGCATGAAATAGAAGTAATTAATGATACATGGATAAAAGAATATACTCCTGAAACATGGAAATATATGTAGCTCAAGTATATCCTGAATCATTTATTGATAACATCATTTTCTATTCCCCTGATATTTACGGACATTTGCACCATCTTTTGTTTTATTAAAAAATCCTCATCGCAGGAAATACAATCCCTCTATGATTCAAAGTATTAAAGATATTGTTCTCTTTGAAAACGACGATTACATTCTGGTCAACAAACCTCCTCATGTAGCAACCCTTGACGAACGGACAGGCGATAAAAGCAGCATTCTGCGCATTGCCAAAAATTATCATTCGGATATACAGGCAGGTCATAGACTTGATAAAGAAACATCGGGTGTATTAGCTCTTGCTAAAAATCCGGAAGCCTATCGTCACCTATCCATGCAGTTTGAACATCGGCAGGTTGATAAGATCTATCATGCAGTAGTACATGGTACAGAAGCACTTGAAAATGTAAATGTGTATCTGCCCATTCTTCCACTCAAAGATGGATCTGTTCGGATTGATACACAAAGTGGCAAAGAAGCTGAGACGTTTTTTGATACAATGGCTATCTATAAAAAACATTCATTGGTACAATGTGCACCTGTAACAGGTCGTATGCACCAGATTCGTATTCACTTAAGTTGCCTCAAAATGCCCATTGTATGTGATCCTCAATATGGGGGGGCGCCTATCTTTCTGTCAGAGATAAAACGAAAATTCAATCTCAAACAAGGTACAGAGGAACAACCCCTGATTCAGCGGGTAGCATTGCATGCATTCTCTCTTTCATTTCATCTTTTAAATGATGAATTAATTACTGTAGAAGCCCCCTATCCTAAGGATATGCAGGCATTAATTAAACAACTGGAAAAAAATGTTTAGGTACAAAAAACGCTGAAAAAGAACTTTCAGCGTTTTTTAGTATAGTATTTTAAAAATCGTCATTTAAAGCAAAAACAGGCTTACGATTGCTCCACTTTCCTTTTGTAAAATCCGGAAACTCTATCAAACTTCCTCCTTTACTAATTGATTCCTCTGACAATGGGCTGATAGCACTCCAGGTAACAGCATCATATACGTCTATAGGTGGTGGTAACTTACGTTTTACAGATTCGATAAACGTTCGCAATACAAAGAAATCCATCCCCCCATGTCCTGCATTCTCGGCATCTTTCTCAAACCTTTTCCATAACGGATGATCGTATTTGGCTTGGTAGTCAGCAAAGGGTTCCCATTGATCATGCTTAGGGCTTACCTTTGCCAAATAGATCTGATTTCCGTCATTCATCCAGATACCTTCTGTACCTTGGGCTCTGAATCCCAGAGAATACGGACGTGGAGAATTTGTGTCATGTATAATGACAACGTTTTCCCCATTCTGACACTGAATGCTTGTAGTGACGATATCACCCAGCTTAAAATTCACTTTGGCATTTGGATGGCTTTCACCCCCATTGTCTACAATATACTTATGCAGACCACGGGATTTGGTAGCCATAGAGCTTAATCGGATAAAGCGATTCCCTCTGTTTATATTTAACCATTCAGCCACAGGACCAATACCATGTGTTGGATACAAATCACCATTACGATCTACTGAGTGTTGTGTACGCCAGTGTGCTTCACTTAATCCTTTCTCTCCAAACTCTACACCTCCACCATAAGGTTGTTTACCATCATTGAATTTAACTGGACGCAAATCGTGTTCGTAACCACAATGAGCATATAACATCTCTCCAAATAACCCCTGACGCACCATATTCAGTACAGCCATTACATCCCTACGATAACACACATTTTCCAGTAACATCAAATGAGTACCTGTTTTCTCATGCGTTTCTACCAAATCCCAAGCTTCCTTTAAAGTAACCATTGCAGGTACTTCCAATCCTACATATTTTCCAGCATTCATGGCTGCAATTGCCATGGGTGTATGCCATTGCCAGGGAGTAGATATTACTACACCATCAATATCTGAACGTTGTACTAGTTTTTCAAAATCTTTTTCTCCTGAATAGACTGCGGCAGCCTTCCTACCAGACTTTTGAATCATCTGATTGCTTTCTTTAATAGTAGCAGGATCAATATCAGCAATAGCTGTTATTTCTACATCCGGCCTGTATAATGCCTGTTGCAAATGATTCCGGCCACGTAATCCTACTCCGATAAAGGCTAAACGGACATTTGCCTTCTCCTGATAACCAAAAGAAGCCCAATTGGGCTGAATTACAGAACCAGCGATAAATGCAAAAGAAGATTGTTTGAGAAAACTTCGTCTATCCATGGTGAAATATTGTAGAATAAGGTTGTTTATACAATTCTAAAAAAAATTTGCATTGATTTTAGTAAAAAGAAAGAAGTATTTTATTTCCACTCATATAACATAGAAATACTGAATCAATAATAAAAGAAAACGGACCAACCTTTTCCAGGAGTAGTCCGTTTTCTTTTATTATTGAAGTTGAGGAATTATTATTGATCCCACCATACACGAGTAGTCCATGTATCACCACCAGTCAGACTTTTCACAGCATCCTGATAGCTTTGTGGGTTTTGAGTAGCTTCATTTGATGGATAAGGTTCTCTTCTCGGGATTGTAGAATTAGAGAAGTTACCTGTGTAATCAATAGGAGTCAGAACCGGATATCCAGAACGTCTCCAGTTACTCCAAGCTTCTACAAAATTGAACAACGTACCATTTACAACCCAATACTGCTCATTGATTTGTTGTAGTGCAGTTCCTGAATTCAAAGGATGTGCATTTGCGTAAGCATCTGCGGCAGCAGCAGTGATTGTTGCAGAGGCACCAAACTTAGCTAAAGATTGAATACCAGCAGAAACACCCTTCTTGTAGAAGTCAGCAGCAGTTCCACCTACAGTATAACCACGTTCAGCTGCTTCAGCCAAAAGTAAAGCAACTTCTGCATAAGTAAGTACAAATAAAGGACTATTACGATCACTATAAATAAGTGCTGTAGGACGTGAGTATTTTCCAAGTACTGCTGGTTGATCTGTGGTATCCTTCGGAGTAATTACTGCAGGTGTTGAACCCGGATAATCAGTTCTCTTTGTTAAATCAGTTGCTCCGCCATTCAAATCATATCCGTTAGGTAATCCAAGTTGTTTAGCAATAGTCGTATCTCCTCTAACTGCACTTTCGTTTGCATGCAAGCCATTAGGTGGCACTTCAGATACCTTTGATAAGCGAATATCATTAGTAGCTTTTAAATAATCAATAAAGGTTTTACTCCAACGAACTTCATACCGATCTGCAGGTACGATCAAAGCTGAGGCATTTCCATTACTATAATTATTAGGTTGATCACCCATCACATATGCATCATCTTCTACACTTGTAAAAACTCCTCCTGCTACTGCTTTTTCCGCATAGGTTTTAGCTGTTGTTGGATCAGCCTTCACTAACCGCATAGCTAATTTCAGCATTAATGAGTAGCCATATTTCTTCCATTTGGCAATATCACCTTCATAGGAGAATGCATCATAAGCAGGTTTATCACCTGCTACATCTAACTTACTTACCACAGAGTCAAGCTTGCTCAACATTGCTTTGTAAAGAGTCTCTTGAGAATCATATTTTGGCGTAAAAAATCCATCTTTTGCCTTCAATGCTTGAGAATACGGAACATTGCCATATACATCGGAAATAGTAGCAATACTCTGAATCTGCATAATAACGGCTATCTTACTCACATTGGGATACAATGGATTATTTTTCGTCTGGCGTTCCATCTCATATGCATAACTCGCAGCCTTATACCCTTCTCTCCAAACACTTTGCACATAAGAATTTGTGTTAGATGAGATCCTGTATTTATCCCCATTGGAATAGTAGTTTGCACCTCCTGTTGATGTAGAAGCTAAAATTTGCACCCACATACTTTGAAACAGAATCCCGGAATTATAGCCATATGTTGAGTTTGCATACGTAAATTGGCTGGATGGCAACAATAATTGAGGATCAAAGGAGCTTTCTGTAGCTTTGTTTGGATCTGTATTAATGTCGTCAAAATTCTTTGAACAAGACACCTGTAAAAGTCCTATTCCTATAAGTAAACTAAAAGCGATTAGTGTTCTTTTCATAATTTTATTTAAACTTTATGTTCAAATTTACACCATAAGTACGTGCAGTTGGAAGACTGGTTCCTTCGATACCTGCATACTGAAGATTTGCACCAAATGTTGCTTCAGGATCTATATCAGATGCTCTTCTCATTAGATAGAACAGATTTCGTGCTACCAATGAAATATTTACTGTACGAACTAAAGGCCATTTCTCAACCAACTTTGAAGGTAAAGTGTATCCCAATGTGATTTGGCGAAGTTTAATAAAATCCCCATCTACTACACTAATTTTTGTTATGTTATTTGCCACAGCAGTGTAGTAATCCTGAGCAGTTGCAGTTTTTGTATTCGCAGCCCCACCTTCTAAAACACCAGTTGTAATACCAGTTTCACGACCTACCAATGTGGCTTTGTGTAAGCCTCTTCGGTAAGCATAATTTTCTGTAGCAGATAATATGCTGTTACCATAGTTATAGTCAATCAGGAAAGCAAGGTTAAAATTGGAGTAGGTAAATTCGTTGTTCAAACCACCATATAAAGTAGGGAGAACTGTACCATAGTTTTTCATTTCACCTTGCACTGGCAGACCAGATGCATCTACTATAATCTGGCCATCGCTGTTATATTTATAATCATATGCTCTGATTTGTGGTCCAGCTAAGCCAGGAACAAATGCAGTGATTGCATTTCCCAGTGTAGCACGGTTTTGTCCCAAAGGTCTTGCGGTGTTGCCTTCATCTGTGTGGAGGATCTTATTTTTTACTGAAGTCAGGTTAAAGGACACATTCCAGGCAAATTTTTCCTTTTTAACAGGAGTGCCAGTAATTTGTAGTTCCAATCCTCTGTTCTGAGTTGAACCTGTACCCACAAAACCATCTGTATAACCACTTGCAGGGCTATAATTAGTTGGCATAATTTCATTCTTAGTTTTTTGAGTAAACCAAGCCACATCCAATCCAAAGCGTCCACTGAAGAACTTCATTTCCAAACCTAGTTCAAATTCATTTTTTGTAAATGGTTTTAGCTTTGTATTAGGAAATGTCATAAGAAAGCTCCCTGCAGGAACACCATTAATAGAATTTTCTACTTTATAATAGAAGTCCGTACCATAAGCAGTAGCAGGTTCGCCACTTGTCACTGCATAAGAAGCTCTGAACTTACCGAAATCCAATTTAGGTATTTTTACTAAATCACCAAATACAAATGCTCCCGTAACAGAAGGAGTAAAGATACTACGATTTGAACTTGGTAAAGTAGAATAAGTATCATAACGTCCAGTAGTACTTATGTTCAGGAATCCTTTGTATCCTAAATCAATGTTATAGTATGCAGATTGTACCTCTGTTTTCCAAAATTGATAATCACGGTTATAATTAGCTACGTTGCTCCAGCTGTATAAATAAGGTAATACAAATGGGCCACCACCAATTTTCACCCATTCATATTGATTACGACGAATATTCCCTCCAAGTAAAGCCCCAAAAGAGAAATCAGGAGTTATGTTTTTATTGATACCAATTAAACCATCCACGTTTAATTCTGTACGTTGTGCATTTGATAATTCATCAAGGCTACCTTTTGTATCTGCTGTATAGGCAGTCCCCCAAGGAGCTACTTTGAAGATATGGTCATTTGCATTATCATAACCCACCCGAGCCTGAGCATAAATCCAATCAGCAAATTGGTATTTAACAGACATCATGGAAATCAAACGCTTACGAGTTACATCATTTACAAACTTATTTGTCACAAAATATGGATTAGTGACATAATTATCATCTGTAAATTCAACTTCCCGACCTGAAATCGGATCAAATCCTGGCTCTAAAATACGCTCATCAATATTAGTTGCCAGGAACATACCATTATTACCGTTCAATGGACCATCACTCAAGATTGGTTTATTACTCACTTTCTCATCAATATAATTTGCCATTACACTGAGACTCAGCTTAGGAGCAATATTCTGATCAACTGTTACATTGATAGTTTTTCTGCTTAAACCGCTGTTAGGTAAAATAGCCTTACTATCCAGGTTGGCAGCAGATACTCGGAATGAACCATTATCACCCCCTCTTGTAACAGATACACTATTGGTGAAGTTAGAGCCAGTTCTATAGAAATTTTTGATATTATTTTTTTGCGCAGAATAAGCATATTGCTTGCCATCAAACTGCATAACCATAGACCCATCCAGTTTAGCACCCCAACTCATTCTGGTAGAAGATTTGGCGTTTGCAACAGTAGTAGGTTTATTTCCAAATACCCCTTGTCCATATTCATACTGAAAATCAGTATAATTCAAAGCTTGATCAGCTGAATAGTTCATATTATATTCAACAGCAAAGTCTCCTTTTTTACCTTTCTTAGTAGTAATTAGGATTACACCATTTGAGGCTCTGGCACCATACAAAGCTGACGCAGACTGACCTTTCAATACAGTCATAGTCTCAATATCATCAGGGTTGAGGTTTCCAAGTCCATCGCCTCCATCAGCACCACCCCACTCACCAGCACTACCTCTTTGTGTGTTATCCATTGGTACACCATTAATAACAATCAATGGAGATCCTCCAGAGTTCATACTTGGCATACCACGCATCAGAATCTTAGCAGTTCCACCTGGACCACCACTAGTTCCCTTTACGTTCACACCAGCAATCCGACCTGCCAGTGAATTACCAACATTTGTCTCTCTGGCTTTGGTCATCAGATCTCCATTTATAGTTGTAACTGCATAGCCAACTGTACGTGCTTCTTTTGATACACCTAGGGCTGTTACAACTACTTCTCCCAATGCTTTTACATCAGGCACCATTTGTAAATCTATTGTAGTGCGATTACCAATAGCAATTTCTTCTGTAGCATATCCAATAAATGAAAATACTAATGTACCACTACCATCCGCCTGTATAGTATAATTACCATTTGCGTCACTGCTTACACCATTAGTGGTACCTTTAACTACCACACTCACACCTGGTAGTGGCTCTTTGGTATCACTTGTAATTTTTCCTTTAATCGTCTGCTGAGCCCAGACAAACTGGCAGCAGAGAAAAAAGAGAAAAACAAAACTAAAAGAGTAGGTACTTTTCTTCATAGGGCTGTTCGATTTGTGTTTAATGAAGGGATTTAGGATAAAGAAAATAGGAAAAGGACAAATTTTGCTTCATTCTTTAATGTTTAGATTGAAAATTTTTATTTATTGATTTAACATAACTGGTACAAGTAAAAGTAAGATATTGCAAATTTTTAAAACAAATTAAATCCAATCCTAGCTAAGAATTATATCATATATAAAAAAATTACTAATACTTACAGAAATACAAAAATAATTTTTATTTCGTACTAACAAAAAAATACAAACTAAAATTTTACAGCAGACTTTCTATGCAAAACAGAAATACTAAAAAATGAAGCTCCACCAAAAGCAGAATATACTTAAAACTGCTAAGAAGTGATTTTGTGAATGTTTTTAAATGGATGTAAGAAAGAAGCTGGATTCGAATTATGCTATTTCTACTATCTTTTACCAAAGATTTAGTATTAGAAACAGAACCATATACAAAGCAGATAGCCTAGTCCCTAAGGGGTGTCATTTTATGAAATAACATGGCTATGAGAGAATAGATTGGGTATACAATATAAATCATTGTATATCAACTACAAAACTTTACTTTTAAACTTTAACTATCAAAATACATAAAATGTTTAAAGACAACAAAATAACCTATTTACAGATCCTGATACTATAGGTAGAAGTATACCTACTCCAGCAAATACAATCCTATATTCGCCTAATGAACTAATTTACTTAAAACAAACTTTCCAATCTTATTCCCTTGTTTTTGTCCCTCTTCAATGGAATCCCGAAAATGTATTCCGCCATATATGCGGGAGATTCCAGCTTCAGATGAGGCATGACGAAAGGAAGTGAAATTACGTGGAGGCAAACCAAAATACTCTTCAGAAGTGTCAGTAAATCTAAATGAGTCTCCAATAAAATAAGAAAGTATCTCTGCACTAGCAGCAGACACCACACTATGACCACTGGTGTACTCAGGAAATGGAGGTGTTTGCAACATAGGTCTCCATGCAGGATCTATGTATTTATTAATAGCCGTTTCAGGTCGGATACGATCACTAGTATATTTTTCTTTCCAACAACAGATAAAAGCATCATGCAGTGTCAGCGCAACCATAGTATGTATTAAGATAGCAGAGTCCACTGGTACCTGCTTCTGTTTACAGACAATTCCAGTAATACCCATCCAATGTCCTCCTGGTGATATTTTTTTTAATCCAATAGCCATATGTCCGGAATAACTCACAGCAAAAGGATTGCAATCCCAGAAAGCAGCAATCTGCTTTTGTTCAGGTGTCATAGTTTTAGTTACATCATACACTTCCTTCATCAAGGTATAAAAAGAACTTTGTGGCTCTTTTGAAAAGGAAGCAGGACGAGCAGGATTAAAATAATGTTTACTGGAATCTATAAAAAAGGATCTGACTGTAGGCCAGTAAGGTTCAACCGGAGCCATGTATTCTGGTGGCGTCGGATACCAATGTCCATCTTCTTTATTGGGCGTATATCGTTTGTAGGTACTTAGTTTATTATATCCGTCACTTTTGGCATATGCCAGTACCTGCATAGCAACTGCCTCTGCATAGGTTTTATTGGAATTAATCTGTGTTTGGCTGAACTTAAGTTTTTTCTGGTATTTGGCGATCAACTCTTTTTGTTTCGCTTCCAGTTGAAAACCTGAGGGCATAATGTTACGCCCTACTTCCAGCATAGCATAGTTCGCACAAAAAGGCAGGTATAAATCTGCAGGCTTTGAAGGCAGGGTAAACTTTGGTTTAGTATGAAATTGCTGTGAGATATCAGGAAACGTATTATTGCTTTCAGCTACAACTTCATAAGCTCCTAAAAGCGAGTAGGCATAAAAACGACTGGCAGCAGGAGGACTTGCCACATCATGTAGCATTACTTCAGACAGATGAAATACATTCTCTGTAAGATCACTGATAAGCCACTCGTTAGATACTTTCTTCTGTGCAGATACAAAATGAACTATACTTAAAATACAAATAATAGTGGTAATACTTTTACTCATGGTTTACTTAATTGATAAATTTCCACTTCTGCATTATTGATACCAACAAGGAGATAGGTTATACCACCTAATTGAATAGCTTTTGTTGCTTTTACATCTCCCTTTATATTTAATCCTGATTGGATTTGATTGATGTATGCAAAATTTCCTTTTCCATCTCCCATAAATAATTGACCGTAGTTTGCATCAATCATTCCCAATCTAATACGAATAGCACTTTGATTTCCAGCCAAAACAAAATCCAGATTTCCATCCCTATTGTAGTCTAGTACATGGATAGCATATACTGGACTAAACTGAGCTTCAACAGGTAAGGAATGTTTGATCAGCTTACCATCTTTATTTTCCAGATAGATAGTTTCCAAAGTATTTACAGACAGCGTATTAGCACTTTTGAGATCTTCAGAAGAAAAGATGTCTGTAATCTGTGCATCAGCATAGGAAGCATAATTGGTAAATTTTCTACGCATACTGTACATTTGATCTAATAACTCATCTCTACTCACAAATGGATAGGGCTTTCCTTGTACATAGGCAATTAGGATGGATTCTAAAGAACCATTATTGTCAAAGTCCTTATATGTGAGCGTGATGGGTTCTTTATCCGAGGCATGTAGCTGGCTATTTAAGCCAAAATTTCCAATAATCAAATCCAAATCGCCATCTTTATCAAAATCAGCGGCTACCATTCGACTCCATATCCCACTTTCAGCATGTGTAAAATACTGACTTGTAGCCTCTTCCAACATTTTTCCATTTTTATTACCGAATACACGAATTGGCATACACTCTCCTGATAAAACCAGATCTGGCCACTGATCTTTATCCAGATCCATCCAAACAGCATCAGTAATCATACCTATATTCTGTAAACCAGCTAAAATAACTGATGTTTGATCCGAAAAGACACCTCTACCATCATTCAGTAGAATAAAGCTGGAAGGGGCCTGAGGATATTTTCCAGGAATAACCCGTCCACCTACAAACAAATCTAAATCTCCATCTTTATCAAAGTCAACTGCCCGTACACAAGACTTACTCACCTTAAGCTCTGGCAAAGCATTCACAGCCCGATAAAATTTACCACTACCATTATTTAGATATAAGCGATCTGTTAATACACTGGAAGAAGATTCATAATCATGATATCCACCACTGGCAATAAACAAATCCTGATCTCCATCTCTATCTACATCCAGAAATAAAGCGTCAGCATCTGTACTTTCAGCATCATCTTTTAACACTAACCCAGTAGACTCTATAAATCCTCCTTTCTTTGTCTGTAAATATAATTTTCCAGGATGCTCTTTTCCTCCTCCAACATATACATCCATAAGTCCATCCCCATTTACATCAGCAGTCGCCATAACCGGACCACAGGGTGACAACATAGTCATCAATAATGGTTGACGTTTGAAATCATTTATATCATATTCTTCATGTTTATAGGGAATAAAGGATGTGATTTTTGAAAATACTGGCTTCACTGAAGAAAGTGTAGCACGTATATTGGACTGATTTTTTTCTTCAATTACCAGTACATCATTTGTCTTTACAGCTTTTAGTAACTCTACTCCTCCTCTAGGCCACTCTATCCGAATTGAATCTACAAGCTGTGCTGCTCCTACCCCCACATGAATTACTGGACTTACCGATGACTGATATCCTCGGGTAGGCATCTGTTCAAAGTATTGCAGGTCTTTGCCTACATATACAGATATTTTACTTCCTAAAGCCTGTGTGTTTAATCCAGCACCTTTCAATTTTATTTTCAGGTATCTGCTTTGTGATCCATTCTCTACAGAACGGTTTCTATAAATAGAGGCTACCTCATTCTGATTATTCACTACCAGATCCAGATCGCCATCATTATCCAGGTCTGCATAGGCTGCCCCATTGGAAAAGTTCTTTACATCAAATCCCCATTCTTCACTTTTATCTGAAAACCGAAGGTTCTGCTCATTCTTGAAGATATAATTGTGTAACGGAGTGGAAGACATGGACTGAACCAGTTCAAATGTATCGACCTTTTCTTTGGCTACTGCTTTTTGAAAGTAAAAATCTCCTTTGTACTTCAGGAAGTCACGATTTGTATAATCTCTGAAATACCCATTGGTGACAAATAAATCTTTCCAGCCATCATTATCATAGTCTGCAAACAAAGGTGCCCAGCTCCAATCAGTATTGGATATGCCAGCCAGCTGACCTATCTCACTAAAAGTGCCGTTGCCATTATTTAACTGCAACATATTTCGCATATTCTGATGATAGAACCCTTGTCGGACCATCAATCCATATTGCTCATAGTTTTCAGGTCCGTATAACAACTTTTGCCGTTTATTATCCTCAGGAAGCATATCCAATGTAAAAATATCTGGCCAGCCATCATTATTAATATCACTCACATTAGATCCCATAGAGAAATAGGATATATGATGAATATATTCTGTGAGTTTATCAGTAAATGTTCCGTCTCCATTATTAATATAAAGATAGTCAGGCTCTATATAGTCGTTTGACACATACATATCCAACCAACCATCTTTATTAATATCAGAAACTGCAATTCCTAAACCAAAACCTAAAGCATTCGATTTGATACCAGCAGGAAGTGTTACATCTGTAAAAACTCCATTGTCATTTCTCAACAATTTATCTCCGGCATACGGGTGAGTTGTTTTTTGAGCTTGTTCAAATTCTAACTGACGTATCACCTGTACATTGGTATTCAGAAGAAACATATCCAGATCGCCATCTTTATCATAATCAAAAAAAGCACCTTGTGTTGAGTATCCAGGATCATCCAGTTTATAGGCTGATGCCTTTTCTTCAAATGTCAGATCACCTTTGTTTATAAAGAGTTGATTCCTCCGCTCTTCCGGGTTCTTCTTACCTGAATAACAAACGTAGATATCCAATAAACCATCTCCATTGATATCGATCATAGTTACACCTGATTTCCATCCTTTTCTCCCTCCCACCTTCGCTTTGTCTGTAATATCCTTAAACTTCAGGTTTCCAAGATTCAGATACAGTTTATTCAACTGCATATTAGAGATAAAGTAAATATCATCTAAGCCATCATTGTTAATGTCACCAATAGCAACGCCTCCTCCATTATAGAGATTTTCATAAGTCAGGGCATTTTCCGTACGGCTTTCAGTAATTGTATTCTTAAAGCTAATACCTGTTTCCTGTGCAGATACTGCTTCAAAGAGTTTAGTGTTTTGCGCAAAACTTTGTATTACATAGCAAAGACAAAACAACAACGTAATGGGTAAGCGTTTTCGGAAAAATGCATTTGTAGTTTTTCTAATCATAGGTAAGTCAGAATTCAGCTCAATCAGCTCGTATAATAGCGGTGATGTGTGTAAGTAAAATTGAGTATGGTTTATACTCTTATAGGCTTCGGAACAGAAAGTTAAAATAAATATTTTCAAATGCATACTTTCAAATATTTATTTCTCTAGAAAGGCTATATAAAAAAATATTTTTTTATATTTGAAGCAGGAAGCCAAAACTATATTTGTTATACACCCGAAGAATTATTTTGTTTCACCATCTCTATTATTTTCTCCGCCAATGCAAACAGTAGCCCCTGTACAATCAAAGACCAAGCAAAACTATGCATTGCCATTAGCTATCATTGGCGTTCTGTTTTTCTTATTCGGCTTCATCACCTGGACAAATAGTGTCCTGATTCCATACTTGAAGTTAGCTTGTGAGTTAAATACTTCTGAGTCCTATCTTGTCACATTTGCCTTTTACATTTCCTACTTTGTAATGGCTTTACCATCCGGATGGGTTTTACAAAAAACAGGTTTCAAGAAAGGAATGATTCTGGGATTATTAGTTATGTGCATTGGTATGCTGGTCTTTATTCCCGCTGCACTTACACGTACTTACAGTGTCTTTTTGCTAGGTCTGTTTATTGTTGGTAGCGGCCTTGCCATCTTACAAACAGCATCCAATCCCTATATTACAGTACTGGGTCCTATCGAAAGTGCCGCACAACGTATCAGTATTATGGGTATCTGTAATAAGCTGGCAGGTACACTAAGTCCTCTCCTTCTGGGAAGTATCTTTATGAAAGATACAGACAAACTGGAAGCACAAATAAAAACATTAAGCGAAGCAGCCAAAGCCGCACAACTGGATGAGTTAGCCCAACGGGTTATTGTTCCTTATTCTATTATGGCAGCCGCATTGGTAGGCTTGGCTATGATGGTATATTTTAGCCATTTGCCAGAAGTAAGTCAATCCGATGATACTGAAGACAAAGCAACAGAAACCACAAGTACACGTTCTTCTGTATTGTCTTTCCCTAATCTGGTATTAGGATTCATTGCATTGTTCTTATATGTAGGTGTGGAAGTAATTGCAGGAGATACAATTGCGGGTTATGGACAATTCTGGGGATATAAATTATCTGAAGCCAGTAAACTTCCCGCATATCCTTTAGGTGGAATGGTAATTGGATACATCGCCGGGATTTTGCTTATCCCTAAATATCTCACTCAAAACAAGGCACTTGTTATCTCAGCCGTTTCTGGATTAATCTTTGCCATTGGAGCTCTTTTTACCAGGGGAGATCTATCTATTTACTTATTAGCGGGTTTGGGACTTGCAAATGCTTTGATATGGCCGGCTATATGGCCTTTAGCACTCAACAAATTAGGATCTTTTACAGCGTTAGGCTCTTCCATTCTGGTAATGGGTATAGCAGGAGGTGCAATACTTCCACTATTATACGGTCAGCTTACAGATAAACTCAACGCACAACAAGCCTATTGGCTTGTTATCCCCTGCTATTTGTTCATTCTCTACTATGCATTGGCAGGTCACAAGAAAAAAAGTTGGTAATTAAAAATGGAACCAATCAAAAAGGTGTAGGTAATTTACCTGCACCTTTTTTTATTTCTGATATTCTAACCAGAAATAAAAATGCCCCTGATAAAATCAGAGGCATTGAAAAGACTTAAGAGATTACGAAACCTGCTTTTCGCAAATCATCCCAAAATCCTGGGTAGGATTTTACTACCACATTGGGATGTTCTATAACCGTTTCCCGTTGTAGAGCTAAGGGTGCAAATGCCATAGCCATTCGATGATCATCGTAGGTATGTATGCGCACAGGTGTATGATTATCCAGTAAAACTGGCTTAGGGATTTTATATGTATGGTTGGTTTCGACTTCAATTAATTCACCATTAAATTTTCCCAGTTCGTTTTGAATAGCTTTTACCCGATCTGTTTCTTTGATCTTTAAACTCTCGATACCTGTAAATTCAGCTTCAATGCCTTTAGCTGCACAACAAACAGCTACCGTTTGTGCCAGGTCCGGGCAATCCGAAAAATCAACTGCGATAGCAGGCTTGGCAGTTACCTTCTTCAAAAGCACACCTCTTTCTGTAAAGGTAGAAGCTACGCCTAGTGGCACCATTATTTCAGCAATACGGCTGTCTCCCTGCAACGAATTTTCTTTCAAACCCAACAATTCAATTTCTGCTTCTTCTGCCAAAGCCACAATGCTATACCAATAGCTTGCTCCAGACCAATCTGACTCTACCTGATAGCTAGTAGGCTGATAGGTTTGAGGTTTTACACGAATGATATTTCCATTCCACTCATGATATACACCAAAAGCTTCCATCTGACTTAATGTCATTTCTATATAGGGTCGAGAGCCTATCACACCAGTCAGTTCCAATTGTAACCCTTCAGGTAATAATGGAGCAATCATAAGCAAGGCAGAGATATACTGGCTACTCACATCTCCTCTTATCTGAATATGGGATTTTCCTGAAAACTGAAAGCCTTTGATATGAATAGGTGGATACCCTTCCTGTTTTACATAGTCAATCGTAGCACCTAAAACCCTTAAAGCATCTACAAGCAGTCCGATAGGTCGTTCACACATACGAGCAGTGCCTGTCATGATCTTATCCTGATTGGTAATGGTAGCATAGGCTGTCAGAAAGCGCATCGTCGTTCCGGCATCCAGTACATCCCATATCTGGTCATTACTGGCAAGAAGGCGTTGCATAGTTTGTGTATCCCGAGCTTCAGACAAATTAGTTAACGTACCTTTACCTCCACTTAGTGCATTAATAACCAGTGATCGGTTGCTTTCACTTTTGGAAGATGCCAATTGAATAGTTGTGTTAATCTTTCCGGTAGGATGATGTAAACGAATGAAATCCAAGTCAATTAAAATTAAATTGAAGAATAAATCTATTTATCCGGAGCACATGAAAAGGATATAACAAATCCATGTACTCAGTGATTTCTGCTTTCTGGTATAACAGAATGGAAGATCTGTATACGATCTGTAATCAGCTTGTTGATAAGGCTTATTTTTCTGCAAGTTTACACAATCCGGTTGTAGGTTGGAAGAGAACCCTTAAAAAACTCCTCAAAATGTAGATTTTTTATCTCACCAAATAAAAAATCAAATAATTTGTATAAAAACCAGATTACTCTGTACTTTACAACTTCAAAGGAGGTTTCTATCCCTATAATTACATTTTTGCAAACTTATGGAGCTTAAACTTAGTCCTAAAAATATAGTAAATCAACTCGATGTTTTCGGCCTATTTGACAGAGATGAACTTGGAAATTTTACAATTCTTAAACGCACATTGATTTCTGCTGTAGGCGCAGCCACTTACTGGCGTTACGCAGTGATTAATAAAATGCATATTGAAGGAACAGAATACCTTCAGGACTTACCAGAACATAATGTCCTTTTTCTGTCGAACCATCAAACGTATTTTGCGGATGTAATTGCCTTCTATCATATCTTTTCAAGTGTCAAATGGGGATTTAAAGATCATATCAAAGTTCCTATTTATTTGTTATCACCACGGGTAAAGAGCTACTATGTAGCAGCTAATGAGACAATGAATAAAGGAATTATACCCAAACTACTAAGCCTTGCAGGTGCGGTCACTGTCGAAAGATCATGGCGGGCCAATGGCAAAGAGGTGAAACGAGATGTAGACACAAGTGGACAGGATCGGATTGGCAAAGCATTACAGGAAGGATGGGTTGTAAGCTTTCCACAGGGAACTACCAGTCCCTATGCTCCTATTCGTAAAGGCACAGCGCATATGATCAAAGAATTTAATCCAATTGTAGTACCAGTGGTTATCAATGGATTTCGCAGGGCATTTGATAAAAAGGGACTAATATTCCGAAAAACAAATACTCAGTTATCTGTTCGGTTCAAAGAGCCTGTACAATTTGATCCCTCTTTATCTGTAGAAGATATTGTCGAGCACATTCGTCAATTGATAGAACAAGAAGTGCCCGTTGAAAAAATGAAATGGATGAAATAATATCATTACTTAAATATACAATCTACTAACTCCTTATTTAACAGTCTCATGCACAAATCTCTAAGTTTTATAGTTGCACTTTTTATGGTATTCCTAACAGTTAGCAGTTTAACCCAAGCTCAGTCACCAGTGGGTGTACAATTATATAGCTTTCGGGAGCAGTTTGCTAAAGATGTAAAAGGCACTATGCAGAAAGTAAAGGATATGGGAATTACCTATTGTGAAGTAGCTGGTTATTATGGTATGGATGCCAAATCTTTTAAAGCTATACTGGACGAATATGGAATCAAACCTACCGGAACAGGTGCAGGTTTTGATCAGCTTGCAGATCCTGAAAAATTAAAAACTGTAATTAGTGAGGCAAAAATACTGGGTGCAAAAACAGTTATGTGTGCCTGGATACCACATAATGGTACTGACTTTACTATTCAGGATGTTGAAAAAGCGGTAAAAGTCTTCAACGAAGCAGGAAAAACTCTGGCAGCAAATGGATTATCGTTACTGTATCATAATCATGGATATGAATTTCGTTCGTACAAAGATCATTATCTGATGGACGAAATAATTACCCGAACCAATCCTTCCTATGTAAATTTTGAAATGGATATTTTATGGACACAACACCCTGGTCATAATCCTGTAGCCTGGATGAAAAAATATCCTACCCGTTGGAAAGCCATGCATGTAAAGGATCGTAAAAAAGGAACCGCAGGAAATCAGTTCGGTACAATGGATGTCGACAATGATATGACTCTGGGAGAAGGAGATCTGAACATTGCAGATATCATCAAACAAGCTCGTCAGATTGGCATCAAACATTTCTATATTGAAGATGAGTCACCTCGTTCGTTAGAACAAGTTCCTCATAGTATTGCCTTCCTTAAGCCAATGTTCTAACTATCAGATAGCTTTATAAAGCTTTTACAATACCCTCCACATGTTGCTAGGTAATTAGCTATAATGAGGAGGGTATTTGTTTTAAAAGATATTTTATTGGTAACGTTGTTTCAACATTGGTAACGTTGTTTCAACAATTGCATCATATATACATTTACATCCCATTGGCTGGTAACAGGCTGATTAGTAAATGGTAAGGTTGGTAAATACCCTGGAGGTCCAAACTCTGTAGTAACTGTAAGCGGTGTGCCTTTTTGCTTGTGTAAAGCCACCACTTTGTCCCACCAGGCGAGATGCTTGTCTAGTGCCACTTTCCATTCGGGGGCACGAGGGTCTGAAACCTGTGGTCCTTCCGGATGTCCTACACGAGAATGAATATGATCTGTACGTTCTAAAACAGTTTGTATGGCATCAGACTGATCATCCAGATAAGATTCATGGACAGCACACCAGTGAGAGATATCCAGTGTTAGCCTTAGTGAAGGTATTTTATCCAAGTAGTTTTTTGTAACATTAGCCGCATAGCTAAATCTACCACGATGTGTTTCATGAATAATTTTGATTCCAATTTCTTTTGATACTCTATCTGCAACATCAATCACAGCTTTATTCTGTTCAAATGCAGTAAAGTCTTTTCCTGTGTGACTATTGATAAAAACAGGCTTCATGGTTGCCACTGTACGAATCTGTTGTTCATAATCTTTCAGATGTGCTTGTGGAGCAGGATTGTAAAAGATCATCCCAACATACAACAGTTCATACTTCTTCAATGCATCCATAGCTTTTTTACGTTCTGTTTCCTCTGCAGGAAAAGGTGCTTCTACCCCATCATATCCTGCATCTTTTACTTTTTTACAAAAATCCTCCCATGACAACGACTCAGCACCCCACTTAGGACAAAAGAATTGCATTTTTAAACTCTTTCCAGTATTCTGCGCCACTGAAAAACTCAGAACAGAGAAAACCAATAATACAGTCAATAGATATTTCCTCATATGTAATTACTATTTTATCAGGTTATTATTCAATTCGAAAGAAATATAGATTTTTTTTTCACCTCCATGCAACCTTTATTTTCTTTTATTACTCTTTTGGATGAAAGTAATTACAATGAAGCATATAGATTCTTATAGAATAGTCAAAGACTCTATATCCAAGACCTTACTCTAAACCTAACACGTATACTGACTACTTGGAAGCGCAAGTTTTCTATGATATTCATCAGCCGATTATTGAACGGTGTCGTCTCGGTGACCGAAAGGCTCAGTATGAGGTGTATAAGCTATACTCTAAGGCAATGTTTAATGTTGCCATACGGATCACTAATAACTATGCAGAAGCAGAAGATGCATTACAGGAAGCATTTCTAAATGCCTTTCAGCATATAACAAATTTTAAAGGAGATTCGACATTCGGAAGCTGGTTAAAGAAAATTGTAATCAATCAGGCTTTAGCTGTACTTCGTAAAAGACGGGTTCAATGGTCATCAATTGAAGAACATGATTTTGAAGAAACAAATGATTCAGGGGACGAAGAAGAGATGAACTTTCAAATTGATACAATTCGTAATGCTATACAATTATTACCAGAAGGCTACAGAGTGGTATTGTCTTTGTACTTACTGGAAGGCTATGACCATCAAGAGATCGCAGAAATTCTGAATATTAGCGAATCAACTTCTAAATCACAATATAGCAGAGCGAAACAAAAATTAATGCAACTAATAAAAAAATAAACATAGAGATCTTAATTCATTCTAAAAGAGAAGAGTAAACAAGAAATACCCTTATAAATAATAATTCTATGAGTAAGCTAGAGCAATTTATCAGAAACAACCGGCAGGAATTTGACACATTCGAGCCTGATTCTGATTTGTGGAAAGGAATAGAACAAAAACTAAATGAAAAGGAAAAAAAATCGATACGGCTGTTGTGGTTTCAAACACCTATGATGCGCTATGCCGCTGCAGCAATCATAGTATTTATAATGGGTTATGGTGTCTTTCAACTAGGCAGATATTCGGCAGGAGGCACACCAGAAGGCAGAGTAGCGACAGCAAATCCAAACGTAACCCAAATTAGTCCTGAATTAGCTCAGGCAGAGGCTTATTATACAAGTTTGATTAATGAAGAGAAAGCATTACTTGATCCTAAAGAAGTAGAGGCTCTAGGTCTAAAGGATGATTTCAATGAGGATCTGGTTGTACTTGATTCAACCTATAAAAATCTAAAAAAAGAACTGGTAACAGAACCTAATAAAGATCGCATTATAGCAGCGATGGTTAAAAATCTTCAACTACGGGTAGAAATAATCAGGCAGCAGATTGAAACACTTCAGCGTGTAAATAAAAATCAAAGAAAAGAACCCAAATCACTCAGTATATAATTACCACAGATGCTGGAAGGCTTAGATTCAAGGCGCCAAAACTATCCTGAGGCATCCTATGAAAACAGAGGTAACGTACAGACGAATACTGCGCTTATGCACAGCGTCTTACAGTAAGAAACAAATAGTTAGAGGTCATTCTCAGCATTTCAGTATTTAACAATTAAAAAGATGAGACGCAAACAGAAAAATAGCTGGTTTATAATCTTACTTATTCTGGGAGTATGCACGCATACATATGCCCAGGACAAGAAGGAAGAAACTTCAAAACGAAAATCCAAATCTATTACAAATTGCCAGGAAAAAGACTGGAGAACTATTGGAGAAGAAATAGGCACAACCTTTCGTGATCTGGGGATTCGGATTGGAACTGATGTGAGTATTGCAGCACGACGGGTTGGAGAAACCCTAGCTGAAGAGCAAACCTGGCAGGATGTAGGTGATCAGGTAGCTAATGTGGGTAGAGAAGTGGCGGATGCAACACAAGAGGCAATCTCTAATCATAGTTCTGATAGAGATACATACGCTCATCGTTATGACGAAGAGAAAACAAAAAAGTTTTCCAAGACCTTCAAACTAGGTTCTAACGACAGGCTGGCAATTGAAAACAAGTTTGGCAAAGTTCACATTAACACCTGGGACAAACAGGAAGCCTCTGTTGATGTGGTCATGATTGCCAAATCTTCCAATGAATCAAAAGCTCAAACCTTATTAGACAGAATAAATATTGTTGTCAATGAAAATTCATCCGAAAACGAAATTCTGGTAAAAACTCAGTTTGACAATATGAACAACTGGAGTGGTGGCAAGCAAAGCTTTGAAATTAACTATACTGTTAATATGCCACGTAACAATCCTTTGCGTATCAAAAACTCTTTTGGGGATACTTATGTGGCAGATATCAACGGCAAAAGTGATTTGCAATGTTCGTATGGAAGTCTAAAAGCTGAAAAACTCAATAATGCAGACAACTATGTAAAGGTATCGTTTGGAGATGGTAGAATAGGTTATTGCAAAAGTGGAGAAATCAAGGCTTCTTATTCAAACATGGAGATTACAGAAGGGAATAATCTAACCATTGAGAGCAGTTTTTCAGAACTGGAAGTTAGAAATATACAAGCAGCGAAAGTAAAGGCTAAATATGGTAGCGTAGATATGGGAACAAATGGCAAAGGTTTTAAATCTTTTGACATAGATGGCAGCTTTAGCGACATAGACTTGCGCATACCCTCTAGTCTAGGTTTTGACTTTGACATCAAAGTTTCCTTCGCAGATCTGGACTGGAACGAATCAGGAGCACATTTTACTTCTGTAGAAAAAAGTGGCAGTTCAAAAAATTATGTAGGTTCTTTTGGCAAGTCATCGGGTAGTAATATACGGGTAAGCTCCCGCTATGGAGATGTTGACTTTAAAATAAATGATTGATTTTTTATAGGTTTAGAGGTTACAAAATCCTAAAAACGGAGCAGATAACTGCTCCGTTTTTATTTACTCAATACTATTTTTTCACAGGTTTACTTGCCATATAAAATACCAGATTACCTCCATTCATGATATCAGAATGTGTAATGTAATGTTGAGTCAAAGGCTTTCCATTCAATAAAACCTTTTGCACATACACATTTTTATCGCTCTGATTTTTAGCTTCAATAGTAAACACTTTTCCATTCTCCAGTTGAATAGAAGCTGTTTTAACTGCTGGGCTACCCAATGAATATTGCTCTGATCCGGGACATACCGGGTAGAATCCTAGTGAGCTAAAAATATACCAGGCACTCATCTGTCCACAATCATCGTTTCCACCTAGCCCATCAGGTGTTGGATGATACATCTTCTTCAAAATCATACGAATGCGATCCTGTGTTTTCCAGGGTTGAGTTGTCCAGTTATACAGATAGGCCACGTGGTGTGCAGGTTCATTACCATGTACATAATTTCCAATAATACCATCCCGGGTAATATCTTCAGTTTCAGCAAAAAATTTATCAGGCAGATCCATCGTAAACAAAGAATCCAGATGAGGAATAAAACGTTTATCCCCTCCCATCAGCTGTATCATTGCTGCAGGATCATGTGGCACATAGAGACTATAATTCCAGGCATTTCCTTCAATGAATCCCTGGTTATGTGTACTCAATACATCAAATTGTGTTTTAAAACTTCCATTGCTCAGTTTAGGCCGCATAAAACCAATAGAAGCATCGTAGACATTTTTATAATTTAATGCCCTTTTGCTAAACTCTTCATACAAATCCATACGATTTAGCTTTTTTGCCATCTGGGCAATACACCAGTCATCATAGGCATATTCCAGCGTTTTGGAAACAGACGAAGAACTTTTGTCATCTGGCACATATCCTTGTTCCATATAATACCCAATCCCATCAAAACTCTTATGACGTGCGGTAGTAGCACAAGCTTCCAAAGCTTTCATCGCATCAAAGGGAGCATTGCCTTTCATAACAGCATCTGCAATAACAGGCACACTGTGATAACCAATCATACACCAGTTCTCGTTTGCATAATGAGACCAGACAGGCAGCATTTTATGTACACTCTGGTCATAATGTGCCAGCATGGATTGTACCATATCTGCATTCCGTTTGGGTTGCAATACATTAAACAGAGGATGTAACGCCCGATAGGTATCCCATAAGGAGAAGGTAGTATAATTGGTAAACCCATTGGCTTTGTGGATGTTTTGGTCTAATCCCTTATACGAACCATCTACATCCATATAGGTGGTTGGCCCCAGGAATGCATGATATACTCCTGTATAGAAGTTAATCTTTTCATCTGCATTCAACATCTCAACTGTCACCTTGCTTAATTCTTTGTTCCAGAGTGCCTGACTTTCCTGTTTTACCTGCTCAAAATTCCAGTGAGGAATTTCAGTCCGCATATTCAGTAAAGCCCCTTCTGTACTTACCGGAGATAATGCAAACTTGATTTTGATCTTCTCTCCTTCTGTCGTTTTAAAATCAAAATAAGCTCTTAATTGACGACCAGCCATCTCCGGAAAGTTATGCGCCTGGTCAAATCTTCCCCAGAAACCACGATATACTTCCTTCTTGGAATTATTCTGACTTCCGTATTGATAAAAAGGCTTAGAAAAGGACATGGCAAAATATACCGTACGAGTACGTGCCCATCCTGTAGTTTGTCTGTATCCGGTAATCAACGTATCGTTTTCAACCCGAACAAATGTCCAAACATTCTTATTTTCGTAATTATAGATACCTGCCATCAGATCCAGAATAATGTGTGACTGATCGGATGCAGGAAAGGTGTACTGATGGAAACCTACTCTGTTGCTGGCAGTAAGCTCTGCAGTGATATTATGATCATCCAGTTTTACTTTGTAGTAAGCAGGCTCAGCGAGTTCATTTGCATGTGAAAATGCAGATCGATAACCGCCAGCCGGATTATTGGCGGTGCCAGGATTTAACTGCAATGCGCCTGTTGTGGGCATAATCAGAAAATCTCCCAGATCGGAATGTCCGGTACCACTGAAATGTGTATGGCTGAATCCAACAATAGTACGATCATCATACTGATAACCTGCACAATACCGATACATATCCGGATTGTATTTTCCATCTTTTTCATAACTCAGTGTGTCAGTATCCGGACTCAGTTGCACCATGCCAAATGGTACGGTTGCACCTGGAAATGTATGTCCCATTTTTTGTGTACCAATAATGGGTTTTACAAATGGAATTAAATTGGGTGTGTTTTTTGTCTGCGCAAAAGCTGTTGATTGAAGCAGAATAAGTAACGAGATAAACGTTTTTTTCATTGAGGTTGTACGGGATTGAACTAATAAGAAAGCTGTCTTAAAATTGACAACATTTTCAATTATACACAATTTCCTCAACTATGTGATAACAAACTCAGGTTTTAGTCAATTCAGATGCAATGAGAAAATAGTTTATATCTTTTGAACTGTTGACATAACATTGTCACTGATGCATCTTTTCTTTGTATATCTATATAACTTTATCAGAAATACAAAAACCTTGCTTATGACCTCTACCCATCTGATTCATACCCGACTTCATAATCAACAACTTCTAACCTCATCCTTTACTAAACCAGAGGAAGTTGTACAGTGGTTGGGAGCTGTACAGGCACAGGATTATGCAGGAGCTAAATGGGCCATTGCACAACGTTGTCCGGCAATAACAGATAAAGCCATAGATACTGCATTAACAGATGGCAGAATTATTCGTACACACATAATGCGTCCTACCTGGCATTTTGTAACACCTGAAGATATACAATGGATTTTAGCGATTACATCACATAAGGTTAAGGCTCTGAATGCCCCCTATTGTAGCAAATATGGTTTGGAACGACCCTTTATGGAACGTTGTCTTAACCACCTGCAAGAAACGCTGACAGGTAATCAACAAAAAACCCGTTCCGAACTTCTTTTGTCCTTACAGGAGGCTGGATTATCTGTGACCCAGGAAGGAATTTCACACATTATGATACAAGCAGAACAAGAAGGGATTGTATGCAGTGGTGGATTAAAAGGAAAACATCATACATATAGGTTGCTATCTGAATGTGCACCTTTTGTAAATCCTTTATCCAAAGAAGAAGCATTGGCTAAACTTAGCTTACGTTATTTTACCAGTCATGGTCCTGCTACACTAAAAGATTATATATGGTGGTCAGGATTATCTGTCACAGATGCACGAAAAGGTTTGGCGTTGATACAATCCAATCTGGTACAAGAAACTATCGATAATCAAACATATTGGTTTGCAGAATCCGCATCTCCAATCAATGATGAATCAACCAAAGTATATCTGCTCCCTAACTACGATGAGTATATTGTTGGTTATGCCAATCGGGAAGTCCTCACAGACAAACAAACACAAATACCCAGGGGGAATATTCTCTTTAGCAACACATTGATTGTAAACGGACAGATAACAGGGACATGGAAACGAACACTGAGAAAAGCATCTGTACAGGTAGATATTACTTTATTCCGTAGTCTTAAAGAGAATGAGGAGCAGTCTCTCCATGAAGTAGCCCGACAATATGCTTCTTTTCTGGAATTACCAGAAGGTTATACCCTGAATATTTCCAGATGAAACAATCTAAATCAGTACCGATGAACCTGATATTTTAAAAACAGCAGTTGCTTCATCTCTGGAAGCTATAATAACTTCTGTGTCACCTGCATGTGCTTCAAACAATGCTTTTGCCAGCAATGGATTATTATTATTTTTTGACAAATGTGATAATAGCACATGGGTTAGATCAGACGATTTACATGTTCTGAAAAGTTCAAGTGCCTGATCATTTGACAAATGCCCATACATACTTCTGATACGTTTTTTCAAATAAGCAGGGTATCCGCCCTTGTCGAGCATTACTTCATCAAAATTAGACTCCAGAAATACAGCCTGACACTTTTTAAAATACTCAACTACATTATCGCAGCAGGTACCAATATCTGTAAGTATGCCAACAGTTACATCATTATAGGAAACAATAAAACTATGCGGATCTGCTGCGTCATGCAATTTTGGAAAAGCAGTGATCTGCAATCCGCCAATCTGAATAGGCTGATGAGCCTGAAAGGGCAGAGTAGTTAACCGTTTACCATACAAACCAGCTTGCTGCATTGTTTGTGGAGTAATATAGACAGGCAGATGGTATTTTTTAGCCAGAACAGGCAATCCACGTATATGATCCCAGTGTTCATGTGAAATAAATACAGCTTTTACCTGTTGCATAGATAATCCCAGTCGAGCCATACGAAGTTCAGTTTCCCGGCATGAAATCCCGGCATCTACTAATATGGCTTCGGTATCATTTCCGATATAGTAACAATTTCCATTGCTACCAGAATTAAGAGAGGCAATAAACAATGACATATGTATATACAAAGAAACTATTTTTTGGACAAATAGTCAAACCAGATGGTCCTTACTATTACTAGCAAATTATACAACCTACCAGTTAATCTAATGACAATAGGGGCTGTTTAGTTTCAACTTTTTCCTAAATAAAAGTATTGTTTGTGACAACCTTATGTCAACAGTCATTTCTGATTCTGCTGTAAAACAAACCAAAATGAAAATAGAGTCTATTATCGCATTAAAATCTATACTATTGCTTTATCAACTGTAGTGAAAGATTAGGAACAATCAAGGTATAATGTGGCGAAAGAGGTTGATGCCATTTCCAGCTAAACGGATATATAGATCCTGCCTGTAAAGATACAGAAGGTAAGGGCAACTTATACAAATCCTGTGGAATCTGAGCACTTAAAGAAAATGGAATTTCTTTCTGAAAGTAATTGTATAGTTTAATTAGTAACTGGTTCTTTCCTTTTTGCAGCGGCAATAGGATCATATCTTCCAGACTTTTAACCTTTTCAGGATTATTATGAATCAGCAATTGTTTTCCATTTAATAATACCAGTACAGCATCTCCACTGGTTATTCGGATTAAAAGAGATTGAGCTTCAGCAGATGTTATTTCCTGTAATACATACCAGGCTGTACTGGATTCAGAGGGAATGGTATAAGTTTCTCCTTGTTTCCATTCAGATTGTGGTGTCCAGGGTTTATTTTCCCAGGCTGCGGTGGTAGTCAGTTTGGTTACATCTCCATGTACCCCTTCAATTCCAGAATAGAAAGGTCCAGCCAGATAGAGTGGGCTCCAGATTAAAGCAGTCAGATTATTCTGTAACTTCACCACTTCTCTACCGTCTAATGTAATTTGCTGGGTTTTATCAGTAATCTGAATGTCTAATTTCTTTCCTTTCTCTTCCGCACTATAATAGAGTACAGGTGTCCATTTGCCTGTAGTTGCAGGTTGTACATTCCAGGATTCTTTTACGGTGCTTAGATAACGTGTATTGTAATCAATACCTGAGTTGCTATAATGCTTAAATGCATTGGTGGAGCTTAGCACAATCTCGTTTTGTCTTATTTCTTTAGTAACAGGAAATGGAGCAACTTTATATCCATTAGAAAATGTTATTCCGATAACCTGAAATTCTTTTGATACATCCAATCCTTCTGGCAATGTCAAAACAACACCATCTGATTTAGAACTCAGTTTAATCTTGTATTTTTTATTCCCTAATACCTCAACAGATTTTATTTTCCCTGTAAGCCCAGGCAAAACAATTGTATTATTTTGGGGTAGAGAAAGAAGATGCAGATACAATTTATCAGAACTGGATGTTACACTACCCCATTCAAAAGGTGTGTGAAATGGATCTGGATTAACTCCATATATGGCCTCACTATTCTTTTTCAGCCACTCCCCTGTTTTCAACAAAACTTCTTTTTCATAAGGAACAACCGATCCATCTCCCTTTGGACCAATATTCAGCAAATACTTTCCTCCACGACTTACTACCCGTATCAGACTGGTCAACTTCTCTTTCTGTTTCTCCTCCAAAGGAACTCGTTTCTGCCAGGAACGATACCCCCATGTCTCATCAAAAAAGGAAGCAGGAGATTGCCATGGCACCTCAATTACATAATCTGGTTCCTGATTATCACCCATTACAGTAAAATCACCCATATCATTTCCGATACGACTTCCTATCATACAGTCAGGTTGTAGTCTATGTACTAGTTCCCGCAATTCCTGACTTTGCTGTAAACTTTGTGATCCCATGTCAAACCATATTTCTGTGACAGAACCATAATTGGTAAGCAATTCTGTCAGCTGTTGTTTGTTGTATTCATGATGGGAAGGCGTTATTCTATCTGAATTATGGCTGGAGATTGGAGATGCTTCCGGATAATGCCAGTCTATGAGTGAAAAATAAAGCCCAAAGCTGATTTCATGGCGTTTGCAAGCATCAGAAAGCTCTTTCAGTACATCACGCTTAAAAGGAGTCGCATCTACTACATCAAAATCAGTACTACGGGTATTCCACATACAAAATCCATCATGATGTTTGGATGTGATTACAATAGAACGCATGCCTGCTTCTTTGGCAAGTAGAGCAATAGAATCTGCATTCCAATAGATAGGATTAAACTTTTTGGCAACGTTTGCATAGGTATCACTATAAATACCAGCATGTGCCTGTATTTGTTCACTTAGTCCCCGATCAATGGGCTTTCCATCCCATACACCTCCTAATACAGAATAGATACCTCCCCAATGAATAAACATTGAGTATTTCTGGTCTTTCCACTGCTTCAAAGCTTGCGGAGAAATCTGAGAGAAGGTTGAATGAGTATATAGAGTACAAAAGAATAAAAGAAAGAAAATATAATAATTCCTTTTTGTCATAGAAGTAAGTGAGGGTAGATCAACAGCAAGGTAAGGAGAGAAAGGGATATTCTCCAAGTTATGCTATAGTGATCTATCAAAAAATGCTAGTTCAGAAAAAGGAATCGTTCATTTCAAATCCTATCATCTAAAATAAATTTTGAAGGTTGTGCCTGCATCCACTTTACTCTCAACTTCGATCTTTCCACCCATAGCCTCAACCTGATTCTTTGTAATAAACAAACCAATACCTTTTGCATCCGGATTTCCATGAAATGTCTTATACATGCCAAATAATTCTCTCCCGTTTCCTTCCAGATCTATACCTATTCCATTATCTCCAATTTTTAATAACAGTTTTTCGTTTTCATAGAAAACATCCAATGAGATGATAGGTTCACGTTCCGGATGCCGATAGCGTATACCATTGGATATAAAGTTTAAAAGTATATTCTCCAGATAGGCAGGATTATAATCCACTGATACCAAAGGAGAAACATTATTGACAATTTTAACTTTATTTATATTGATATCTTTTGTGAGGGAAGAAACGGTTTTCTGAATGTAATCTCTCAGGTTCAGATGCTGACGTGGCTGATTCGGATTAGACTGAATATCCACTACCTCTACTAAGTGTCCAACAGTCTCACTTAATGATTTGGAAATACGATTCAGATAACCTACTGTTTGTTCCCGTTCATCCTGCATATTCTCGTCTTCCAGAAAAATAAGCATCATTTCCAAATTGACAGTATGCGATCGAAGGTTATGAGAAACGATATACGCAAAGTTAAGCAGGCGTTTGTTTTGCTCGTTTACAATATTCAACGCCTGTGTCAGTTCAGTCTCTTTGTTCTTTTGCCAGCTTATATCTGAGAGAGTGCCAATCATCCGAACAGGCTTCCCTTTTTCATCATACAAAATCACCTTTCCCCTGGATAATATCCACTGATAAGTACCATCTTTACGACGAATACGATACTCATTAATATACACATCAACTTCTCCGGAAAGATATTTATTTAGCTCTCTGTCATGTGGTAGACGATCCTGAGGATGTATACGCGTAGTCCATTCTTCTCTTTGATCTCCAATCTCATTGGTTTCATATCCTAGCATACTCTTCCAGCGATTGGAATAAAAAACCTGCCCCGAAGGTATATGCCAGTCCCAAACACCATCACCTGAACCTTCCAGGGCAAATTGCCAGCGTTGCTCACTTTCTATCAGAGCCAGCTCTGTTTTTTTGCGTTCTGTTATATCAGTAAGATAGCCATGCCATAACACGCTTCCATCTCGCTGTCTTTCAGGCTTTGCATTGCCTTGTATCCAGCGTATTCCTTTTTTAGGTAAGAGTACACGATATTCCTGTAACCATAGAGAAAGGGTCTGAAAGGACTCTTGAATAGAAGCTATCGTTCTTGCATAATCGTCGGGATGAAGTCGTTCTCTTACCAATGATCCTTTCTTTTTCAACTCTTCTGAGGTCAATTCATAAATATCCAGTACTCCCTGACTAGTGAAAGGAAAAGAAGAAGTTCCATCTGGAAAAAGCTGATACTGGAAAATTGCACCAGGTACTTGTGCAGAAAGCTTAGACAGTAAGGCATCCCGCTCAAGTAGTAATTGTTCAGAACGTTTCCACTCTGTAATATCCTGTATTTGGGAAATAAAATGTAACGGGGTCCCTTGTATATCTTTTACAAGGGAAACGTTTAGCAATGCCCAGATTATATTACCATTCTTATGAAAGTATCTTTTCTCAAGCTGATAGCTTTCAATTTCTCCTTTTATTATCTTTTCTACTAATAGAAGATCACCTTCCAGATCTTCTGCATGAGTCAGTTGTTGAAAATCTGTTAGCAGAAACTCCTCTTCTGTATATCCCAGCAGTTGGCAAAGACTCTTGTTTACACGCATCCACTTCCCTCCCAAGGATACCAGGGCCATTCCTACAGCAGAGTATTCAAAAGCTCCTTTAAACTGCTGTTCGCTAATTTTTAGTTGTGTATTTAATTTTCTTCGTTCTGTTACATCCCGAACGGCAACAGCTATCAATAGATCATTCTCCATCGGCAAAGGACTCAGACTAACTTCTACCAATAGTTCAGATCCATTTTTGTGGCAGGCAGCCAATTCCCCTCCACTTCCCATTTCTCTCAGCCCAGGAGATTTTACATATTCCAATCGATGTAGTTTATGCATGCCCACCATCTCAACAGGCAAAAGTATTTCGATTTCTCTCCCTATCAACTCTTCTTTCGTATATCCAAACAACCTCTCTACCTGCTTATTAACCAGCATTATCTCTCCTGAAGTAGTAACGACAAGAGTCGCCTCAGGAGCAGATTCAAATAAAATCTTAAACAGACCTTCCATTTACTTAAATAGTCTATGCAGCATTGTTTACACAGAAGTATAAACAGATGTAGAATTGATCCTTTTTATCGTCAAATAATGACATAGATAATGGATTATTTCAGTATTTACGATGACCAAAATCATCCAAAACCTGACTATCCATTTTATGCGTTAAAGTCTTTGGTAAGATCTTTTAAATGACTGATACTGATAAAAGTACGTTTATTTTACATCATTTAATAATTTATGAGATCGATACCTGACTTTCCTCCTGAATCTGCCTCACCTCCTTATTACCAGATATTTATAATTAATAACTTTTGTGCAGCAAGGGTAAATTGTTTTTTTTTCCATTTTCTTATAGTATCAGATAAAAGGATAAGAAAAAATAATTATATCACAAAAAATAAACAATTCCATAACACACATAACCATCTAAAAATTAGATATTTACATCATAAACATTCAATAATATACAGTATATTTTATTCATTTTTTTCTTTTACTTCTCTATCATTTATGATCGTATTAACACAAACCATGCGGGGGCTTGCCATTACACTTCTGGCAGGTCTCATTGTGACCAGCTGCACGCCCGAATTAGCCAACGTTCAAATACAACCTCCTGTTGATGACACTAGTATTTCTGCGGCGGCTGTTTCTTTATCACAAGGCTTTGAGGTAGGAACAACTAGTCCCAAAACAGCTTATGATGTATCGCCAACAGGATCATCCAGTGGTGACAATGTGACATTGCAGAGTAACTCCTGGAATTTGTATGATGCCTTGATTGGTAATCTAAGTGGAGATTTGAAAAGTGGTTCCTGGTCGGCACGTATTCGCAATACAGGTAAAATAACTATGTTGTTCAATGTAACAACAGGTATCAGTACGGTAAGCATTAAACATGGCACCTATGGAACAGATGCCAGTAGCCAATGGGGACTCTGGTATTCTGTCAATAATGGCAGTACATGGACCCAGACAGGATCTAACATAACCACAACGTCAACTTTACAAACCCAAACGTTTACCTTAAATATATCAGGCACCATTCGTTTGGAAATCCGGAAGTTGTCTGGCTCCAGCAACCGTATCAATATTGACGACATTATCATCAATGACAATGGTACAGGTGGTGGCACAACAGCCAAGAAGTTCTTGTTTGATGCATCCAAGCGTGAAAATGCAGGTAGTGCAGACTGGCAGATTGATGCTGATGGTACAGAAAGTGTGCCTATCTATACAGGAGGATCTACTACCGAAACTAAAGCACAACGGTATCCTACTCCTTCGTATACAGGCATCACATCCAGTACCAGCGAAACATACTGGAAAGGCGGGATGTCAGCATGGGCAGTAGAATTGGTAAAACGTGGCCATCTGGCAGAAACCTTGCCGAATGGTGGTGCTATCACCTATGGAGATGCTTCTAACGCTCAGGATCTGAGTAACTATGATGTATTTATGGTTATTGAGCCCAATCGGTTGTTTACATCTTCAGAGAAAACAGCTCTAATGAACTTTATTGCCAATGGAGGTGGATTGATGATGATTGCAGATCATACTGGTACCAATATATCTGGAGCAGATCCCAATGGATACAATCCTTCTGATCGTGATGGAGACGGCTACGACTCTCCTCGTGTATGGAACGATCTGATGACAAACAATGGAATTAATAACAATAACCCCTTTGGTTTTGTTGTAGATTTAGTAGATATCAGCGAACAACCTACAACAAAGGTATATACAGGAACCAATACAAACGCTCAGGCTGTATTGAATGGATCTGCAGGTTCTGCTACTAAGCTAGCCTTTTATAATGGCACAACTGCCACTTTGTATCCTTCCAATAACTCTTCTGTACAAGGTTTGTTCTGGCGTACAAGCAGCACATTAGGAGGCAATACAGGTATAATGGCCTTGTTGGCTACCTATGGAAATGGACGTATTGTGTTTGTAGGTGACAGTTCCCCTTCGGATGATGGTACAGGTGATACCAATGATAATTTGTTTAACGGCTGGTCAGGAGATGTTCCTTCTGGATACACTTCTCATCCTGCCTTACATTTGAATGCATCTCTTTGGTTAGCCAAAGTACAGTAAAAGTACCTATACCAGTATAGTATTGCCCGAAGAAATCAGCCAACAATAGATTAATGGCAGATTTTCTCGGGCAATTGCTTTAGTATACCACCACCTATCAAATCCCAAATACTTAAACCCGAAAGAGATTTTTCTATATTTACATTAGAAAAACCACTTATCGGCTGGACACTACTGTCCATTAAGCACTTTACAAAATAATAGTATGCATGAAGCTTTGCGAAAATATGTTGAAGAGTATTCCTCAATGTCCCTAACAGATAAAGAATTTGAGATCGTTCGTCAGGCTTTTACATTTAAAAAGTTACGCAAGAAACAGTATTTCCTTCAGGAAGGTGATGTAGCTAAACAAATGGCATTTATCCTCAAAGGTGCTATGCGCATGTATATCGTCAATGACAAAGGACACGAAACCATTATACAATTTGGTATCGAAAACTGGTGGATAGGCGACAGAGAAAGCTTTTTTATGCTTTCACCCTCCCCTTACAATATAGATGCAGTGGAGGATTGTGAATTGCTGGTACTGAACCAGGAACATCATCAGCAACTACTCAATGAAGTTCCGGCATTTGTAAAAATGGTTCGGGTACTGGACACAAAACATCACATAGCCACTCAAAAACGTATTCATGCTTCTATTGGAATGGATGCAGAAGAGAAATACCAGGATTTTGTCACCAACCACTCCGGCTTCCTGCAGCGATTTCCTCAAAACATGATAGCCTCCTATTTAGGCATTTCCCCGGAAACACTGACCCGAATCCGCAAAAAGTTGCTATATAAATAAGTCTTTATATCAAGTTCCAATTGATATATATCTAAAAATATAGTTGACATATATCAATTGCATTTTCAGACTTTTGTCAAGAGGAAAGAGGTAGCTATTCCCGAATTTTGCATTGTTCAATCGAGACAAACTATCACTTATATGAAAAAGAATATTTCTGTTACCTATAATGGTACACAGGCTACCGTTGGCAAGTTGCAAGTCAATCGAATGTTGCCTAACTATTATGCGAACACAGTGGGTCCGTTCGTATTTCTGGATTATGTATACCCCTACCAGCAAAAACCAGAAACTCCAGAAGCACCCGATGGAAAATTTGCCCATCCACACAGGGGAATTGCAACCTTTAGCTATTTATTCAGTGGTGAACTGGAACATTACGATAGTCAGGGAAACTATGGTATTGTCAGTGCAGGTGGTGCACAATGGATGAATGCGGGTAATGGAATAATCCATGATGAACATCTCAGTCAGGCGTTTCAAAAAAATGGTGGAGTATTACATTCTCTGCAATTCTGGGTCAACTTACCCGCAAAGAATAAAATTGAAGCTCCAGCTTATCTGGCTGTTCAACCTCAGGATATCCCTGAGATAGAATTGGCAGATGGTACTGGTAAACTTCGTGTTTTGATTGGTGACTATGAAGGCTATTCATCACCTGTAGTTACATTTACCAAACAGTTTATCTTTCACATTAGGATCAATCCCAATCAAACATTTCACTTTGAAGCCGAATCTGGTCTGGAATATGCAGCTTTCATTCCTACAACGTCAATTCAGATAGATGGGAATGAGTATGGAAATAGTGAACTGCTAGTTTTCTCTGAAGAAGGAACTTCATTGGATTTCACAAATACACATAACGAAGTTGTAGATCTGATCTTGTTTGGTGGTGAACGTTATCAGGAGCCTATTGCAGCCGAAGGACCATTTGTGATGAATAGCCGTTTGGAAGTAGCAGAAGCGTATCGGGACTTCTTTTCTGGAAAATACGGCAAAATAGAATACACCCATTAATTATACTTATATCCCTCCTCTTTTATTCAGGAGGGATATAGTCATATCATACATATCTATTTTTATTTTTTATCTATATGAAAATCGGAATTATTGGAGCCGGTAATATTGGTCAGGCATTTGCGAAACATGCAGTCACAACTGGCAATGAAGTAGTTATCAGCAACAGCAAAGGAGCTGAATCGCTGACAGGTATTAGACAACAGATAGGCAAAGGCCTAAGAGCCGGAAGCGTACAGGAAGCAGCCGAAGCAGATATTATCTTGCTGGCAGTACCCTGGGAAAAAGCAGAACAAGTCATCAAAAGCATATCATCCTGGAAGGGTAAAATTCTGCTGGATGCCACAAATGCTATTTCTTTTCCGGAGTTTAAACCATTGGATCTGGGCAATACTACTTCCAGTGAAATAATTGCCAGCCTGATACCTGATGCACATGTAATCAAGGCATTTAATACTTTACCTGCTGCACTTTTAACAGCAAATCCACAGGAAGGAGCGGGACACAGAGTTATTTTTTATTCAGGTGACAACTCCTCAGTTAAGGCTCAAATCGAAGATCTCCTTACAAAAATGGGTTTTGCAGGCATCGATTTAGGTACCCTAGCTGTTGGTGGCAAACTGCAACAATTTGGAGGTCCGTTTACAGCTAAAAACCTGTTAAAACTCTCCTGATTCTTTTTATACCTATTCTACTCCCATTTTGAGCGTTTTCACATTCAAAATGGGATTTTTTATATCTTTCCGCCTGAATATTTTTTTTCTAAAAAAAGTAGCAGGTTATGAATGCACATTTATTTAAAACAACTAACGGACTCTTATTACCCAATGCATTCCGCTGGTTTGTTGGTCAGAATCTGGTCTCTTTTGAACCCTGGCACTTTTGCTCTCAACTGGATGAATTTGCATTTGCTACTCAACGATTTCAACTGGAAAATTCTACTAAGAGGGAACTCATCACCATTCTCAGACGTCATGACAGAGATGACTTTGCAGGATTTGAAATCAAAGACAATCAGATTTGTGAGAATGTCATCTATTATCATCCCTCATTTCATAATACTCAATGGAATATCATCTGTGGTGAGTATAAAAACCTGTTTGCGTTTGTGCAAAAGGTAGTACTACCAGATATGGAGGAATGGGCTTCTACAGAAGATGCTGAGGAGTACTTTAATGACTGAATGTATTTATAGAACAGATCTACCGTAAAATAAATCACAATGAGTTTACAGGAATATACACTAAATCAGCCATTAGGAAGATACGAAAAGAACACACTGATATTTGGGAACCAGGTACGTATTGCATTTGACGAACAGGAAACTGCCCTATTTGATCTGGAAGAATATACACTTCAGATAGAAAACCGTCTGGATTGGGTAAAAGCCAACAAGGAACTTCTGGATGCAGAGTTGTTTGCACTTTATCCAGGCTATCTGGAAGATGAAGATGATTGGGAAGAAAATCCAATCTCAGAGCAAGAGTTTGTCAACAGAATACAGATCCAAGCAATCAATTTCTTTCAGGATTTAAGCTTTCAGATCTTCTACAATGACGGAGATACATTTTGGGGACACAGTATTATTATAGAAGTAA
The DNA here is from genome assembly GCF_030068545.1 of Xanthocytophaga flava. Taxonomy (NCBI): domain Bacteria; kingdom Pseudomonadati; phylum Bacteroidota; class Cytophagia; order Cytophagales; family Rhodocytophagaceae; genus Xanthocytophaga; species Xanthocytophaga flava. Next base: position 63,702 of record NZ_JASJOR010000010.1, read on the forward strand.
ACGAAAACTGTGACATTGATCAAACAACAATATGGGGTTAACAACAAACATCTTTAAAGCATGTTTCTATGAAAATTGTTCCAGTGATCAAATACAAAAACATGGAAGAGTCTGTACTCTTTTATACACAAATTCTGGACTTTGAACTGAAATATGCAATCACTCCTCTCACCTTTCCTGTCGTCAATCTGATAAAAGAGGGTAGTGAACTACAATTATCAACCTTATCAGGAGACAGTGTATTTGGTATAGCTATCAATATCTATACCCAAAATGTAGATGCCCTCTTCCAGAAATATAGGGAACGTGGCCTTGATACATCTCAGCATATGAACTCTCCAGTACATCAGAGTCCAGTAGACCAGGATTGGGGTATACGCGAATTTTATGTAACTGATCCCAGTGGGAACACATTACGATTTGGCGAATCTATTCTGGAAAAATAAACAATATCATCTACCCAAAACACTATTGATCAAATATGTCAAAAAAACAAATCATCAAACTACTCCCGCTCATCATTTTAGTACTAACAGCCTTGATTTTAGTAATTACTCTAATCACAACAAATATGGTTTTTCAGAAAGAACATATTATAGGATTAGTCCTTCTCTCCATTATCATTGTCATTCAATATATCAAAACTCAAATAGGATATCAGGTGACAGGTATATTGTTATTTCTCGGGATATTCTCTGTCATCAGTTTTATACCTTCTGTTGTTTATATTCAGCTTGGTTTCCTACATATTGAGCCATTTAACCTGACGATTGCCTGTATCTATACATTTGTTCACAGACATGAATTACCAGACTGGTTAATGGACCTCTGGTATGGTTCATCTGTAAAGAAATAAGTATTCTGAGTTTCTACAGATAGATATTTAAGTAAAGAACATATAAAAAACAAATCAAATCCATAAATTACAAACTGATACACAGGCGCAAACCAAGTATACACCTATTGCCAGACTAACCTAACATCAGAGCAATCATGACTGGAACCTATGTTAAAAAAACAAAAGCAGGCAGACGATTTGCTATTGGAGATATTCATGGATGTTTTGACACATTCAGAGCACTGGTAGAAGATCAGATTGGCCTTACCCAAAGCGATCAGCTATTTTTACTGGGTGATTACATTAACCGGGGACCAAAGCAAACCAAAGTACTTGACTATATTATTCAGTTGCGTGCCAGTCAATATGAAGTATATCCTCTGCGGGGAAATCATGAACAAATGTTACTGGCAGACCGTTTGGATGAAATTATTCCTCCCTACAGAGACTTTTTCATAGAACTTCCTTATTACTACGAAACAGATCTTTTTTACCTTGTTCATGCAGGTCTTAACTTTTTGGCGTCAGATCCATTGGAAGATACCTATTCTATGTTATGGATGCGACAATCCCCTCTGCCAGATGAAGAATTTCTCAATCAACGTAAAGTAGTTCATGGACATACAATCCATTCTTTGAGTGAAATCTCATTAGCAATTCAGAATAGAGAACCCATACTTCCTCTGGATAATGGGTGTTATCGTGGATTACGGGAAACTGCTGGTGAATATGGAAATCTCTGTGCTTTGAACCTGGATAGTTTCGAACTTATTGCCCAAAAAAATGTAGATCGACAAGCATAACAACTCTTCCTTCTTTCTCAATTCACAGTCTATTCGACCAGATTCACAGTAGCACTGATTTATAAAAGAAAAAAGCCGATTTTTGATAGAGAAATCAAACGGCATGAAAAACCTCCTTCTATTCCTGTTTTTTGTAGTGTGTCTAATCACACCAACCTATGCACAGATTCCCTGGGGAGAGTACTCTCAGAGTTACAATGAAGGCATTTATGAAGATCCCTCTAAAGTAGATCTCATTCTGGCTATTCGCAAAGAGAATAACTCTTTCTGGGTTACACACGAAACCAGCAAGCACTTTACACTCTTATCAAAAGATTCTGCTTTTCTGAAGGATCGGCCTTTGGCTAAAGTTATAGCGCGCACCACTTTTGATACAGCTCAAGCACACTTTTTCCTTCATGGGGTGACACCTGCCAATGCTCACAACTATCAGTACCGACTGAGTGAATATCCTGGCAATCGCATTCTGCTACCATGGAAACCAATCAGCGAATTTACAGATTCTGTACTGATTAAAGAATCAACTCTTCCTAAAATGGCTTATCTGGGTGGTTACAAAACACAACTGGGTAAGACACTCATTATAGATGTTCGTCAGGAGAATACGCATCACATTGTCGCAACCAGCCTTATCTCCTGGGAATCTATTCGTCCGCAAATAGCAGAAGTCTATACGTCTGCCAACTTCGATATCTTTTTACGAAAACTGCAATATCCATGGATGAGCAAAGCGACTGACACCTCTCTATCTTTATCGGACAAAATTGTCTTACCTTATAAAAATGCTAACCTGATCTTAGTGCTACAAGCTAATATTTACGACAAGAGTCAGATACAATATGAAGTTATTCGGGATGGATCAGTATTTACTCCCTGGCAAGTAAATGGGTATGATAACAGTTTTGTATGGATCAAAGATTATCCCCCAGGTATGTATCAGATCCATATACGTTATACGGCACAGCCTGAACATACTACTTCCTATCAATTCGAAGTAACTCCGGTATGGTATCAATCTACGTGGTTTCGGGTTTGCGTTGGGATATTTAGTTTTGCTTTTTGGGGAGCGGTTGCATCTTTGGTTCTTTATTTCAGACAAAAGCAAAGAATACAACAGGAATTATCAAACAAAACAAAGGTACAATTGGAACTGAAAGCAATCTATGCACAGCTAAATCCGCATTTTGTCTTTAATGCACTGGGTTCTATACAGGGGCTTATCAATAAGCAAGATGTACAAGGTGCCAACGAGTATCTGTCTGACTTTGCAAGGCTTTTACGTGAATCGCTTCAAAATAGCAACAAAGACACCATTTCTCTATATGAAGAAGTGCAGATGCTGGAAACTTATCTGAAACTGGAAAAACTCCGGTTTGGTTTTTCCTATCAGATTAACGTTCAAAAAGAGATCAACCTATATGAGACCAGCATTCCTTCGCTTTTATTACAACCTCTGGTAGAAAATGCTGTCAAACATGGTGTGTCATCGCTTTATGCACAAGGTATTATTGAGATAGATGTCAGCAAACAGGATGATTCAATGGTTATTATGCTTCAAGACAATGGAAAAGGTTTTGTTCCGGAACAATCACCTACAGGTTACGGACTAAAACTTACCAAGGAAAGAATTTCACTTTTAAACAAGCTGAATAAGGAGCAACCTATCGACCTTTCCATTCATGCAAATACAGGAACAGGTACTTCTATTACTCTTACATTTTACCAGTGGTTTTTATAACTATGAAAGCAGTACTTATAGACGACGAACAACACAATCTTGATAACCTGACAGCACTGCTTGCTCAATACTGTCCACAGGTGGAAGTAAGTGCTACAGCACTGGATGCAGAAACTGGTAAAAATTTTTTGTATGAACACCAGCCCGACCTGTTATTTCTGGATATACAAATGCCTGGTCAGACAGGTTTTGGTCTGTTACAAAGTTTGTCCCACTATGATTTTGAGGTCATCTTTGTTACTGCCTATGACCAGCATGCCATACAGGCCTTCCGGTTTGCAGCAGTGGATTACCTGCTCAAACCTGTTGATATTACATTACTCCAATCAGCTGTACAACGAGCTATGAAACAACGTCTGCTAAAAGTTCATAATCAGCAGCTGGAGAATCTGATGCACCTACTCAAAACCCAACAAGTAAAAGAAGATCAGCGTATAGCCCTGGCAACTACCAAAGAGACACACTTTGTGAGAGTGAGTGACATCATTCGTTGTGAGTCTTCAAACAACTACACCACCTTTTCTCTGACAGATGAAGAAGAATTATTGGTTTGTAAGCCCATTTACGAATACGAAGACATTCTAAAGGACTATGGTTTTATTCGTTGTCATCAGTCACATCTGGTCAACAAAAAATACATCCGAAGCTGGAAGAAAGAATATGGCGATTTTCTACTATTGACAAACGGCAAAGAAATCCCTGTATCCCGAGGCAAAAAAGAAGAAGTAAAAAAAGCCTTACAGTTCTAGCTATACAAGTATCTAACTAAATAAATCTCCGAATCTGATGCGAACTACATATCCTCAAAGCAAGCATTAGCCACTATTGTATACATCATACTAAACCAAAATTCTGATGAAAACTTTATCAGCAGCTATCCCTATGCTCTTTTTTTTCGTACATAGTGTTGCACTCCAAGCTCAGTCAACAGATAATCAACTGGTGAGACTATCCGAAACCTATGAACTAGCCAATATCATTCTGGCACTGACAGAATATGGCAAAACCGATCCCTGGGAAGTAGAACAGCATTCAGACTATTACAAAGAAGTCAGAGCCTATTTTGCATCATTTGCCAGTCATCCCTTACTTGCCAAAGCAAATTATTCCCGCGAGAAATGGGATAGCTATCTGAGCTTTCGGACAGATGCCTATGCATTTTCATTAGATAAAAATAATTGTCTGATCAGGAATGTAGTTTTTCGCACCATTGAGGAACGCAATGCTTTTGAGGAAAATAAGGATTTGATCAACGACTTTGTTCAGGTTACAAATTTTCGTGAGTTCTATGCCAAACATCTCCCCTATTATCAGACACTTGCTACTACATACCTCGAATCCCAACAGTACACACAGATATTTCATTTCCTTGAACAGGAATTTGGTCAGGTACAAGACACAGCACACTATGCCATTGTGATGTCACCGTTGGTAGGGCGTATGAACTGCCATCGTGTTGTCAATGATGTACAAACTGACTTTATTACCTTGCCAGCTTTTATTCTGAAGGGAAAGTCAGCAACCAATGCCTCACAAGAGGATATTGCTACAGGAATTCATATGTTGTTTACCGAACTGGATCATGCATTTGTAAATCCGGTTACCTATCATCACCGTCAATTACTCAAAGAAAATTTCAATAATGCTGTCTGGGATGCAGGAAGTGGATATGAAACAGATAGTCTGGCCACGTTTAATGAATACATGACATGGGCTGCATATGATATCTATATTCGAAAGTTTTTCCCGGAAGTAGCCAATCAAGTATGCACCAACTGGACGTTACAGAATGAAACAAGAGGATTTTATGCCAGCACCTTGTTTACTCAGGAATTAATTAATTTGTATGACCATCGCAAATCTGGCCAAAGGATCAAAGATCTGTATCCAGCATTACTCAAATGTCTTGGTAAATTCCAGCATACGATAAGTAAACCCCTCATAACTTACTGCAATCTCGATAACCAAACTATCTCAGATACTTTAGCAACTTATAAGTTACGATTTTCTGAGCCTATGCAAAATCTGCTTTCATTTGATATTATCAGAGTTATTGAACAAGATGGTAAATCACGGCAACAGAAGTTCGAAATAACACAACAGAAAAATTCACTACGTTGGACAGAAAAAAATACAGAGCTACAGTTTACCTTACCACTGGTAAAAGGTCAACAGAATCGGCTTATTCTAAACTACGCATGGAAAGTTCGGACACCCTTGAAAAGTCGGAAAGGAATTACGCTCAAACCCTACACATCCATTAAAACTACAGTACAATAAACTTATACAGGTTGTTTGATATACTCCAGCTTAGCAGTTCTATACTTCTGCATTTCAGCCAGATGTCGCATACGTTCTATAGACCGATGAAAGCTTTGTACAGTGATGGAATTGACCAACCAGGCAGGTAAGGAAAGGCCTTCTGGCTTTGCATGAAAAATATACTCCACCTTTACACCATTTTCTTCGGGTGTTAACACCCAGCTCCCTCCAGCCTGCAATACACGTGCTTTGTCTTTGTATTTTTTTATATAGGAGGGGGCATTTTTAATGTCTATAGTCACCTTTCCGTCTGAACTCTGCGTCAGTACATTGTGTGTAATTACATCCGCATTCTTAAAAGGCCAGGGAATGCCTATTTCGGCATAAGTATACCAATCCTTATCATTTATGTTTTGTAGCGTTTCATATTTAACCACACGATCCATCCAGCGAGGAGAAGCAGAAGCATCTTTGATCAGCGCCACCATACCACTGAGTGTAGTAGAGATAGTTGTAACAGCCTTTACCTGTCTATACGAACTGCCTGAAGCTGCTTTCACATAGATCTGTACCTGATTGGCATCTTTTTCCAGTTTCCAACCTGATTCCGTATCAGAAATAGGTAGTGATTTTACCAAATTAGCTATGTATCCGGAACAGGCTTCAGTGGAATGTTCCAGACATTCTGTTGCAACAGCAATAGACATCAATACTCCTAAACAAAGTCCAACAGGAATCATACAATTAAAATACATTCTACAGTTTATACTAAAAAACGAATATACGTTACTTCTGGTACGAAAGAAGCAGTATGATTACATAAAAATAAATGCCACTTCCCTATTCTAATGTGGAATTATATAAAAAGGTTTTCGAGAGGTTTATGTCTTAAAAAAGCAATGCGCATACTTCACGTCATTTTTATTCCTGACGTGAAGTATGCGCAACTGAAATAATAATCAGAACTCCAGTCAAACAAAAGTTTGAACTAAATTCAGGTCAAACGCAAAAGTGACCATTATTCGAATATTTCTGGAAAGTGATCGGTATTCCGGTCAAACACAAAATCGATTCGAACTCCAGTCAAAAATGATTTGAAAGTAGATTACGGAACGCCATTGCTATTTTTTATTTATGAATAGAATTCCGTTCACTAGCAAGCTTGCCTGTTTTAAAACGCAGATAGTCATTAGTGACCGAAAATATATTCACCCAGATTCCATAATGCCCAGATCAAAAATGACAGAAAGGCTAGCAATATACATGTGACAATAATGATTATACCCGTACCGTTACCCTGATACTTTCCTTCTTGGTAATGCTTTCTAAGCAAATTCAGGTTACGTTGATTGGATTTAAAACCAATATCAAACAAGTCACCCAGTAATGGAATACTACCCAAGATAGAATCCAGCATTACATTTCCTGCCATCATCAGTACCACTTTCCGGCTCACCCCATGACGTGCCATCATCAATACCATCATTCCGGAAATACCAAAGGTGATCAACTCCCCTATTCCAGGAATAAGACCGATAATAGGATCAAGGCCAAAGCGAATATTGGTACCCGGAATACGGAAAGCATTATCCATGATGTGAGCAGTCGTTTCAATCCACTGAAGCTCTGGAACGCGCCTTACTACTTTTCCTGGTTGTACATATGTCGTTTTCATAGTCATTCTGATTTCTTGTTAATTAGTTACCGAAAAGCTATATAGAATCTCTTTTACTCTCTTATACTCAAAGTAATACAGATACAAAACTTGTACCAACAGATAGTAGTACATTCATACACTCTTGTAACCAGGTATCACATCCTGTAAACCAGATAGATTATTTTTTGCTTACCTTTCTTCATCCAACCATTTCACTAGATTCTATGAACCACTCCAGAAAACAACAAAAATACTCACTCAGTTTTTTCATGGGTATACTAGTAGTGTATCTACTGCTTTCTCAACCAGCATTTGCACAACTAGTAAGCGAGAAACCGTCGCCCTTTATTGAAAAGGAAATTGTCAACTGGGATTATCATTCCAAACAAGTGAATGATGATTTTACAATCTATATACATTTTCCACCAGGATATGATACCTCTAAGATCAGTTATCCAGTCCTGTATATGACAGATGGGGATTGGAATATGACCGTTGCAATGAATTGCTTTAATATGTTGCGGCAAGATTATACTACAATAGAACCTCTTATTGTGGGAATTGGGTATGGTAATCGTCCAAACAAACGGTCTCGCGACTTAAACCCTTCTACAGGTGGACCTGCATTTCTGAAATTTATTACAGATGAAGTAATGCCTTTTGTAAAGAGTACCTATCGTATAACAGATAACAAAGCTTTGTATGGCTATTCGCTGGGAGGCATGTTTACTACCTATGTACTTTTCACCTATCCGGAATTGTTTAATATGATCTTTATAGGTGCACCTGGCAATAACGGAAATGAATTACTTGCTCCAGCTCAGAAGTACTTTGCCAGTCATACAGACCTGAAAAGTAAAGTATTTGTAGGAGTTGGTTCCTATGAACATGAAACTACTGCCAATATTGAAAAATTCAAAGCATACCTGTTGAAACAAAACTGTAAACAACTGGAACTGGAAACTGCCATTACACCCAATGCCGGGCATGGTGCAGCCTTGGCTCAGGTTATGCAGAATGCTATTGCCTTTGCTTATTGTACGAAACATAAACCTATAGTAGTGCCGGCCAAAACGCTACAAAAATATGCAGGAACATATATCCTCGAAAGCGAACCTAATGAAAAGTATACTGTGTTCGTACAAAATGAGAAGTTGTATTTTAAATCAGGTCAGAGTCCAACACAACTTGTTCCCTATACCAAAGACGGATTTTTTATGTATGAAAATCAGAAAGGTACATTCACATTCAAAGAAGAAGCTGGAAAAATGTCTGTTGTATATGAGGAAACAAATCAGAAACCAACCTCACTGAAAAAAATCAACTGATGTATTTGGTCTTGACATTCAGGGAAAATAGAAATAGGTAAGAGAAAAAACAAAACACAAATATGGTAAGCCAGAAAAAGTTTTCTTTCTTTGAAGCAGAAGATCAATTTTTTAGAAACCAGAAAACAAACCAATTGTTAAAATGAAACTTACCTATTATGGTCATTCCTGTTTCTCGGTAGTAGCAGGAGGCAAACACATTTTATTTGATCCCTTCATTTCAGGCAATGAACTGGCCAAAAATATTCAGGTAGACCAGATACAGGCTGATTATATATTTGTATCCCATGGACACTTTGATCATATGCTGGATGCTGTCAGTATTGCTAATCGTACAGGTGCAACTATAGTAGGTAGCTGGGAACTCTACACCTATTTTGGTCAGCAAGGTGTAAAGAATGTACATCCCCTGAATCCAGGAGGGAAAGTAAGTTTCGACTTTGGAACTGTAAAAGCGTTTGGAGCACAACATTCCAGCAGTTTTCAGGATGGTAACTATGCAGGTGTAGCCAGCGGATTTGCTCTAAAAACGTCTGATGGTAACTTCTACTATAGTGGTGATACAGGTCTTACACTAGATATGACCTTAGTAGCTAAATGGGTAAAACTGGATTTTGCTGTCCTTCCTATAGGAGATGTGCTGACAATGGGTATAGAGGATGCCATACAAGCGGCTCAGTTTTTGGAGACAACCACTATAGTAGGCGTTCACTACGATACATGGGGCTTTATTAAACTTGATGCAGCTAATGCAAAAGAACAATTTACGGAGTCTAACATAAAATTACATTTGCCAGAAATTGGCGAAAGCATTGAGATATAAGATCTTTTATAGAACAGGTGACCTTATAGTAAGCATGTGTTTATTATAAGGTCGCTACATTTTTTAACCTATTGTCTTTTATTTTTTCACATTCAGTTTCTCCTTCGATTTATCATCCTAAAACACACACAAAGTTGGTTTATTCATAAAACATGTAATAAACTCATTCACAACGTATTTTTTCTCCAAAATTCCCGATATACTTTTACTTACATTAAATCTGATATAAGTAAAACATATACATGGGTCGATATTTACACATCTGTTTTAAACGTTCACATTGTATTCTTTTAACAATTATCGTTCTTTTTTTTCAATCACTTGTTAGTAGTGCTCAGGATTACCTTTGGACAAAACAAGCAGGCGGAACAGGTGATGATTTTGGGATTGAAATAGTAGTTGATGACTTAGGTAACTCTTATGTTACAGGTCAAATTCAAGGAAGTGCTGTATTTGGAACAACCACTTTGATCAGTGCAGGTGGAAATGATATATTTATTGCCAAGTATGATCCTAATGGAAATGTCATCTGGGTGATTCGTGCAGGAGGAAGCGGTAATGATGATGCTAGAGGGATAAATATTGACAAAAATGGTAATTGCTATATCACAGGTAGTTTTAGAGAAAGTGCAAAATTTGGTACAACAACAATAACAGCATACAACGATGGCTGGAGTGATATGTTTCTTGCTAAAATAGATCCAAATGGGAATTTTTTATGGGCTAAAAATACGTCTACTGACCCCGAAAATCAAAGTGGATATGGGCTTGAAATAGATAAAGATGGATCTATTTATGTTTCTGGTGCATTTACATCAAGTGCCTCATTCAATTCTATTAAATTGACAAGTCAGGGTGGGTCTGATATCTTCTTAGCTAAATTTGATTCAAATGGTAACCCTATTTGGGTAAAAAGCGCAGGAAGCAACGGTGGAGTTGGATATGAACTAGGGCGTGATGTCGCTCTTGATGCAAATGGGAATTGTTATCTGACAGGAGGATTCCAAAACACGGCAAGCTTTGCTACTGGAGTTACAGTAACAAGTGCAGGGGGAAATAATGATATCTTTCTTGCAAAATATGCACCAGATGGATCTGTTTTGTGGGTTAAAAGAGCCGGAGGAAATGGAGAAGATATTGGTATAGGTCTTGCAACAGATGTAGCAGGTAATATTTTTTTAACAGGGCGTTTTTCAAACACTTCAAATTTTGGAAGCATTAATCTTACCAGTATAGGTAACTTTGACGGATTTATTGCCAAGTATGCCCCGGATGGATCTGTAACCTGGGCGCAAAAAGTAAGTAGTTCCAATGCCGATTTTGGTCAGGGGACTGTGGTAGATGCAGGTGGCAATTGTTTTATTGTTGGGCAATATGGTGGTAGTACAACCCTCAATTGTGCTAAGATTGCCAATAAAGGACAAGGTGATATTTATGTTGCTAAATATGATCCGTCAGGAAATATATTATGGGCCCAAAATGCGGGAGGTACAGCTGATGATGCTGGATATTCGTTAGGAATTGACAAAATAGGGAATTGTTATGTGACCGGAACTTTTGCCAGTTCTCCTGCTACTTTTGGAAAGTCTAGTTTTACGAATAAAGGTATCCGGGATATCTTTGTTGCTAAACTCTTCTCTGTCCCAAATTCTATCACTCTTTCAGAGGTCAATCCAGTATGTCCGGATGCATCTTTTCAAGTTGCTTTTGCTATAAGTTGTGCCTCTTCCTCTCAAACCTATTCTGTTCAATTGTCAGAGCCCAATTCTTCTAACTTCCCTGTTAGCCCTCAAATCATTGCAACAGGCACGAGTTCTCCTATTACAGCAAACTTACCCACTGGAATAAAACCTGGCAATTACTTTATTCGTGTTGTTTCTTCCAATGGAACAATATCCAATAATGTGCCATTACAAGTGCAAGTTGCAGCTTCCTCAGTTTCAATTCAGGCTAGTGATCTAGGACCTTGCGGAAGTACAAATATTGATTTCACATTGACAACAACCAATGCGGGTACATCTCCTACCTATTCATGGTCTGTCAAAATTGATGATGTTGTCCAATTAGCCACTAGTACATCTGACAAACTCTCATTTGCTTTACCACAAACAACGAAAGGATATACTCTGGAAGTTTCTGCTACCATGAAATCCAGCAATGCTTGTACCATTCCGGTTACAGATACATGGAAGATGTATATAGATAAATTTCCTTCTCTAGTTCTTAACCCACTCAATCCTGCATGTCAGCAAGGTACTTTAAATTTAGCCTTTTCAACCAGTTGTTCCCTAAATTCAGGTGTGACCTATACAGCTCAGCTATCCCCTGCCAATACAGATTCGTTTCAGGATATTGCTACAGGATCTGGTAGCCCGCTTTCTGGAATACAACTCAACAACATGTCTCCTGGAACATATAAAGTTCGTATCAAATCTTCCACAGGATTACAATCCAATGAGGTAGACTTAGTCATTCTCTCAGTTGGCAAAGTCGATGTTGCATTAAAGGAAAAACGCGTGAATACATGTACAGATGAAACTGTAACTGTCAAGACAACATCACCTCAAACAGGTGCCCTATTTCAATGGCAAATCAATGGAAACAATACGAGTGAAACTACATCATCAGATTCTCTGGCATTACCATCCTTCGTAAACATAGATAAGGATACTACCCTTCTGGTTAGTGTTTATATAACATTTCCAAATTCGTGTATACAATCGGATACGGCTCAATTAGCAGTTACCTATTATCCGGCACTAGGCGTTACATGTTCGATCCCTGATACCATTGATATAGATGTTCCCACTCCGTTTATAACCTCTACATCAAAGGGCAAACCTCCTTACAAAATAAACTGGAGCCTGGATCATACTGGAAAAATAATATTTGCTCGTTCTGATACAGCCATGCTTTCGTTTCAGGAGGAGGGATTATCATTTGTTTCTGTAACGGTGAAAGATGACAGGGGTTGTGAAGCTACCTGTAGCAAATATGTATACATTAATGCCCCAATTGGCACTATACCCAATGTATTCACTCCTAATCATGATGAGTTCAACAAACGATTTACTATCAACTATAAAGGAAAAAGAAAATTCAAAATGGAAATATACAACCGTTGGGGTAGATTGATAACAACCGTGCATGATGGAGTGTATGGATGGGATGGAGGCAATTGTACCTCAGGCATTTACTATTATCAGATCCAAGTTGGAGAACAATCTTTCAAAGGATGGGTGCATCTTTTACGGGATGCAGAACAAAACCCATAAAATTTCTTGAGGATTAGTATCTTTGACAACTAATCAAGATACTAATCTTTATTCCATATGTCCTTTATTGACCTTTCCGCACAATCTGAAAAAACAATCTTTGATGGCTTCTTTGCCAGGTTTGTTCATACAGACCAGATAACTATTGCCTATGTTCGCATTGAAGAAGGCAAACATCTGCCACCTCACTCCCATCCACAGGAACAGATTACTACAGTAATATCTGGTGAACTGGAAATGACTGTAGGAGAGGAAACTCAGGTATTAAAAGAAGGTCAGGTAGGGGTTATACCAAGTAATGTAGTTCATTCTGGCAAAGCACTTACACCTTGTTATGTGATTGATGTGTTCAATCCTGTTCGGGAAGATTTTAAGAAGTTGTAGTGAAAAGAAGTAGTATTACTGCTTCTTTTCGCGGATTGTTTTTACAATTCGTACTGCCATCATAATCAATACAGCAAAGGCAATAAGCCCTACTACTCCCCATACCCAATCCAGTGTATTTTTCAAAACAACGAGAAATACAATAGCAAACAGAAAAATAGTTGCAACCTCATTGTAAAGTCGTAGTTGTAGGGAGGAGAACCGGAATTTGCCTGAACGCAATTCGTAGATCAGCTTGCGGCAAAAGAAATGATAAACGAGTAATCCTACCACAAAGGCCAGTTTTAGATGCAACCAGCCATGTGCAGCAAAGCTATCCCACCAGGTCCAATAAACTAATCCTGCTCCCGATAATACAGTAAGCCACATAGCAGGTACCATAATCGCATTAAAAAGTACTCGTTCCATTTTCTGAAACTGAGCCTGAATGATATCTCGTTCCAGATCTGGTTTCTGATTAGCCTCGGTATGATATACAAAAAGGCGAGGCAGATAAAATAAGCCAGCAAACCAGCTGACCACAAAAATAATATGAATAGCCTTGAGGTGTTCGTATTGCATGCGTTTGGTACAGGTGCCTTATTGTTTTTTTGCCTTATATCCTTCTTTCTGTAATTCCTGCACAATCTTATCTCTGAAGTCTCCCTGAATCATGATCTCACTATCTTTCACAGATCCTCCTACTCCACATTTGGTTTTTAGCTTCTTAGCTAACACCTCCAGATCATCCGCTTTTCCGACAAAGCCTGTAACCAGTGTTACCTGCTTCCCGGCACGTCCCTTTTTATCTAGCAATACTTTTAAATTCTGTTGAGCCGGAGCCAGAGTTTCTGCTTCTTCATCCTGATTGTACGTATATTCAAAATCCTCATTGGTTGAATATACAACGCCTTCGCGTCCTTTGTGTTTGTTCGACATGGTCAAAAGAATAACTGTTTGTAAAACTAGCAGACACAAAAATAATAACTGCTATCATTTTTCCGGAAAAAACTTATAACTCTAGCATTTTTATAATATTTTAGAGTAAGTTTTGTACTTTAAATAGCCCCAACTCAACCTGATATCATATGAAAAAGTCACTTTATACCTTTTTTCTGGCATTGTTACTACTACCTGGCACCTTACTGGCTACAGATCCGCATACACTGGAAATTGGTGCATCAGCCCCAGATTTTAGTCTGCCAGGTACAGATGGAAAAACGTATACACTTAAAAGCTTTGCGAATGCCCCTATTCTGGTGGTTGTATTTACCTGTAATCATTGCCCTACCGCACAAGCATATGAAGATCGGGTGAAAAAACTGGCTGCTGATTACAAAAGCAAAGGAGTAGCACTGATAGCTATTTCGCCAAATGATCCTAAATCCGTCCGATTGGATGAGCTAGGCTATACAGACATGAGTGATACGTTTGAAGAAATGAAAATACGTGCCAAAGAAAAAGGCTATAACTTCCCCTATCTCTACGATGGTGATACACAGAAAACCTCACTGGCATATGGAGCAGTAGCGACACCTCATGTGTTTATCTTTGACAAAGCCCGCAAGCTGCAGTATACTGGTCGCATAGATGACTCCGAAAAACCTGGGAGTACACCCAAAAATGATGATGCCCGGAATGCATTGGAAGCTATGCTGGCAGGGAAACCCGTACCTGTAGCAAAAACCAAAACATTTGGTTGCTCTGTCAAATGGATGGACAAACGGGATGGTGTAACCAAAGGATTTGAAGACTGGGCCAAAGAAGAAGTTAAACTAGAAACGATTACAGAAGATGGCCTGAAAGCTTTAGTAAAGAACGATTCTGACAAGTTACGCCTTATCAATGTATGGGCCACCTGGTGCGGTCCCTGTGTTACTGAGTTCCCTGACTTCATTTCGATAAATCGTATGTATCGGGGACGGGATTTTGAGTTTGTTTCCATTAGTGCGGATAAACCGGATAAGAAAGAAAAAGCACTGGCTTTCCTGAAAAAGACACAAGCTTCGAATACTAACTATATCTTTGAGTCCGGAGATGTATATAAGATGATTGATATCATTGATCCAAAGTGGCAGGGAGCTTTACCTTATACATTACTGGTTGAGCCAGGTGGTAAAATTGTCTATGCCAAACAAGGTCCAATCAATCCTCAGGAATTGAAACGACTCATTGTTGATAATCATCTCATTGGCCGCTATTATTAAACAGCCTTCTTTGCCAACATGTACTCTGAAGTACATGTTGGCAAAGAAAACAAAATATTTTTTGACAGACAGGGTGATTGCTATGTAGTCAATGGTATTAACCCTAAAAAACACCATGCAGGACACCGAAATCATTGCAGCAATTAAAGAACGTGACAATGCTGCCTTTAAGATTGTCTATACATTCTACTATCCAATGGTAGAGCACTTTGTGAAAAAGAATAGTGGGACTTCTGATGATGCAAGAGATGTTTTTCAGGAAGCTATTCTGGTGTTATTAGATAAGATCCCCAAAGAAGAATTCGAATTGACCAGCTCTTTAAAAACATATATTTTTTCCGTTGCCTCCAATATCTGGCTCAAGCGGTTACGGGAAGCACATCGAACTGCATCCTCCCTAACCACTCCACTAAGTGATGACTATTTATCTGAACTGGAACAGCAGGAAGATTCCTATATTCAAGCAAATCTGATTAAACGCATATTTATGCGGATTACCAAACCTTGCATCAAGATGCTGTCCAGCATCTTCCTGAGTGAACTCAAGCGGGAGATCCTAATGCGTCAGTTGGGATATAAAAACACACATTCTTTTGATAACCAGAAATACAAATGTCTACAACAAGCCCGCAAATATTCAAAAGAAAATAGTTTGTAAGAGGTGATTGTAAATGGAACACTGGTATTAACTTTCAAATACCAGAAAGTACAATGACTACACAAACAATCTGTCCTTTACCGCCTTCGGTACAAAGTATTCACCAGTCCGGCAGGAAACACTACATTCGGGAGTTCCTTTTATTCTTTTTCCGTTTTGGGCTCTGCCCTATCTGCATTACGGCCAGTATAAGTTATGCCCTATATAAAGCTGTCAGAACACTAAAAAACTAATACAATATTCATAATTATTTCCTGAACGCATCTGCAAAAGTTGTGCAGGCTCTCTATTTTCCAAAACTAATCAGTACTATTTATGAAACTCTCTCAAAATCAGTCAGCTCCCTTGTTTAACACCGTTGACATATGGCAAAACACTGTTAGTCTGCAACATCAGCAGGGACATAAAATATATCTTGCCTTTATGCGTAATGCCGGATGTCCGGTTTGTAACCTGCGAGTCCATGAGCTACTTCAGAAAGCAGATCATTTTGCAAAACATAACATAAAGATCTGGTTGGTTTATGAATCCACGCCAGCTAAAATGAAAGAATATCTTTCTCAACAAAGTTATCCATTCATCTTTATTGCAGATCCCGAAAACAAGTTATATCAGTTATACAGTGTAGAACGGTCAACAGGTAAAGTATTGAAAAGTATATTCAATGGCATACTGGGAAAAGCCATGAAAGGCCAGAAACTCTATAAAGAAAAAATCTCACAGGATGGTCATACCAACACTATTCCAGCTGAGTTTCTCATTGATGAAAAAGGAAGATTACAGATTGTACATTATGGCACTCATATAGGCGATCACCTTCCAATAGAGCAACTCCGTTAGCAATCTGACAAAACCAGCAAAAACAAAATTGAAGAATAACCTAAAAACAACCAGAGGCTACAAACATAAACTCTGGTTGTAAAACTCGTGATTACTCAAAATCCTCTCTTACTCAGATCAGGTAACCATACTCGTAAACTACCAGGCTTGATATGCACTTCTAAACGAGCATCCATCATCATAGGTTCCCCATCGATATGTACAGGTGCATCTGCCGAACGTTCAATGATAGCTTTTGCAGTTGGCATCACTTTTAAATACGAAGAAGTATGCAATGTCTTTCCAAACAACTGCACTCCCAGTGGCACCGCCATAGGTGACGGAAACGGACGCATCAGGCACACATCCACTAGTCCATCTGCAATATCTGCTTGCGGAGAGATGTATGCATTATTTCCATACTGTCCTGCATTGGCAAAACTCACTAGAAACGATTCAGAATCAAATGTTGATCCGTTTAGTGTAATGAGATAGCGATCGGGACGGTAGTTAAAAAATTCTGATAGCGTTGTCTTTATATAGGTTTGAAACCCTCGACGTGTTTGCTGGTCAAACTTCAATCCGATATAGGCGTCAAAGCCTGTTCCTGCTACACAGAAAAACGGACGGCCATTTAAGGTACAACTGTCGATTATTTTTTCGCGGGCTGTATTCAGCATCTGAATAGCCTTTTCCGTTTTCAGCGGAATTCCCAGGTGTCGGGCTAATCCATTTCCTGATCCTAAAGGAATAATACTTAACGCAGTCTGTGTACCAACTAATGCAGCAGCAGTCTCATTCATTGTTCCATCCCCTCCTACCGCTACAACACAATGTGCACCATCATTTGCAGCCTGAGCAGCAATCTCAGTTGCATGGCTTTTAGCTTTGGTATAGATTATATCATACTCAATCACCTGCTTATCAATATACAACTTGATAAGGTCTTCAATCCTGGCTTTGGATCGGGTACCAGCCCGCGGATTGACGACAAAAACAATATTCTTTTTCAAGGGTGTCCTGTTTAACTTTCTTGTTACTTATAATCATTTCTTAAATTCTCAAAAACTTCCCATAAACTCATACCCACTTGATACAATCAGAGCTATAGACCAAAGTACTACATGTGTAAATGTTCCGATTGCTGTATTATCCATGATCCCCAGAGTACTATTCCGGCAAGAAGTAAAACTACAGAAAAAACATCTTTTAAATCCTGTAAATATATACCGGATTTACCTCTAGAAAAATCATAAATGTATGGACTCAGAATGAGGCACAAAAAGCAATTAAAACCCAATACCCCAGAGTTTATCCTTTTAGAAAGTGAACTGTCTCAACAACATCTGCACTTCCTATTATCCAACAAATCCACACAAAACTAAATACCAGTGCATTGTCGGTTTGTGTGACTATACTTACAATGATCAACAAACACATAAAACAATTTTTGATAAGTTCCCTGTTATCTGGTGATTTAACCCTACCAGATAAATAATCCATCAAAAACGGAAGAGAGATACACACAAAAAAGGCAATACAAACAATTATCCCTGTCATTGGAAAATAAATTAGCCTCCACAAAATAAAAAAACTTCCTGAGTTGATGTTTCAGGAAGTTTCTCAGGTAATACACCTGTAATATTATAGGGCAAGTTACAAAGACTTATCCCAGGTGGAATGTTAAAACCGGACGCAAAGCATGGTTTACAATATCTTCTGCAATGCTTCCTAACAACAGATGTGAAAATCCGGTGCGACCATGCGTAGCCACTGCAATCACGTCAGCATCTACCTCATCTGCAAAGTGAATGATACCACGTTCTTCAGTTTCATCATTATATGAATGAAACTCATAGTTTGTCAGCCCGTGTTT
This sequence comes from Xanthocytophaga flava, assembly GCF_030068545.1. Classification (NCBI taxonomy): domain Bacteria; kingdom Pseudomonadati; phylum Bacteroidota; class Cytophagia; order Cytophagales; family Rhodocytophagaceae; genus Xanthocytophaga; species Xanthocytophaga flava. Next base: position 82,349 of record NZ_JASJOR010000010.1, read on the forward strand.
AGTAACAAACTGCTCTACTCTTTCCCGAATAGTACGACTGGACGAGAAAGAGAAAATAGTATTAACATACAGCAAGTACAAGTGTGCCCCAAAGATAGTCTGGAATTGTTTCAGTTGTTCAGTCACTGCTGTCTGATCACCATCAAAGTTAGTGGCAAACACAATCTTTTTCATATCAAACACTTCTGGAAGATTACGTACACTCAGTACCGGACAACCTACCTGACGCACTACCTTTTCTGTATTCGAACCGATCAAGGCACCCGAGAATCCGCTGGCACCGTTTGTTCCCATTACTACCAGATCAATACCTTGTCCTGTTACATATTCCCGTACTAACCGAAACATCTGTCCAATCTCAACCATGTGAAAAACGGTAACTTCATCATCAATGGTATCAATCAATTCCAGCATTCGTTTTTTGTTTACCTCCAGCAGCTTCAACACAAATAGTTTATCCATTGCAGAAGAATCTGCTTCTACATCCCCCAAAGCACTGAACCCTACATTGCCGACATATTCTTCAATGTGCAGCAAATGAATCTCTGCACCGCATTTTTTAGCAATCTGAATAGCCACTTTCAGTGCATTATTGGCCTGTTCAGAAAAGTCTGTAGGAATTAATATTTTTTTCATTGGAAAAAATTGAGAGAGATTAATAAACGATTAAATTATTTTAAGAAAAAATATGTTACAGGAAAAAGCACTTTTATTACATTCGCTTACCAGAATGTCTCTGAAAGGTAGAAAAATCACTATCGAAACCAAAATCTGTCAGAAGGTTTCAGAATTATTGAAGTAATATAATTTCTAAATTTATTTTTTTCTGAAATCATATGACATCTTAACACCTGTTTTTTCTCATTTTAAAGTTAATTTTTATTCTACCTTTTCATTCAGTTTATTTTTATCCAATCTTACAACAATGAATGATTTCGTAACACAAATCACCAGCATTTTTCCCGAAGAAGACCAAATCCCTGAAGAATTCCGATTGAAAAGCCTCGTAAACCAGAAAGAATACCTGGTTAATGGGGAATTACGTCGTTGGGATGGCCCTACCAGTGAGGTATACTCTCCTGTTTGTATTCGTTCAGCAGAGGGTTTAAAACGTACACTGATAGGCAGTTATCCAATTGCTACTGAAAAAGAAGCACTGGAGGCTCTGGAAGCAGCCGAACAAGCCTTTAACCATGGTCGGGGTGAATGGCCTACCATGTCAGTAGCTGAACGCATTGCCTGTATGGAAAAGTTTACAGCCCGTATGATTGAGAAAAAACAGGAGGTTGTAAGCTTACTGATGTGGGAAATCGGAAAATCTCAGGCTGATTCTATCAAGGAATTTGACCGGACAGTGGAATATATCTACGATACCATTGACTGCCTTAAAGACATTGACAGAGCCTCTTCCCGTTTTAAAATCGAACAAGGCATTATCGGTCAGATTCGTCGCTCTCCATTGGGAGTAGTTCTATGTATGGGGCCATTCAATTATCCATTGAATGAAACCTATACCACACTGATTCCTGCTATTCTGATGGGTAATACTATCCTATTCAAACCTCCAAAACATGGTTCATTGTTGCACTATCCAATGCTGGAAGCTTTCCGCGATTGCTTCCCGAAAGGTGTGGTAAATACTATCTATGGCCGTGGTAGCAGTGTAGTACCTGCTCTAATGGAATCAGGAAGAATCAATGTGTTAACACTGATTGGTTCCAGCCGTGTAGCCAATGACCTCAAAAAAATGCACCCAAAGGTAAACCGGTTACGGGCAGTGTTAGGTCTGGATGCTAAAAACGCAGCGATTGTTCTCAAAAATGCAGACCTGGATCTGACAGTGAAAGAATGTATCCTGGGCACTTTGTCTTTTAATGGACAACGTTGTACAGCGATTAAGATGATTTTTGTTCACCGTTCCATTGCACCTGTATTTCTGGAACGTCTGTCTGATGCTATCAGCAAGATGAAGTATGGTATGCCTTGGGAAAAAGGAGTTAACCTTACCCCTCTGCCCGAGCCAAACAAACCAGCCTATCTGACTGAATGCATTGAAGATGCTAAAGCACATGGCGCATCGGTAGTCAACGAACACGGAGGGGCACAGGCAGGTTCGTTCTTCTATCCAGCAGTAGTGTATCCTGTAAACAGAAATATGAAACTGTATCGTGAAGAACAGTTTGGACCTATTATTCCGGTTATACCATTCGATGATATTGAAGAGCCTATCGACTATATCATTGAGTCTGACCATGGTCAACAGGTGAGTATCTTTGGAACTAACACCGATCAGATTGCCAATCTTATTGATCCATTGGTTAACCAGGTATCACGGGTTAATATCAATGCTCAGTGTCAGCGTGGACCAGATGTATTTCCATTCACAGGCCGCAAAGATTCGGCAGAAGGTACTTTATCTGTAGAAGATGCCTTGCGTTCATTCTCGATCCGAACATTGGTGGCAACCAAAGAAACTAACGAAAACAAAGCTATTCTGAATGACATCATAGAAAGCAATAAATCGAAGTTTCTGTCAACCAAGTATATTTTCTAAAAGAAAGGGGGCGAAATTACTTTCGTCCCCTTTTTTAATCCTATCATCAATTCCTCAGTATCATTCTGCATGGAATCTGAGTAATCTTTGAATCTGACCATTACTTATCCAGAGTTTGTCGTAGACTTTCGATAAATTCTTCTGTTACATCAAAATAAGAAGCCAGTTGCTGAGTAGTCAGCATACCATCTTTTAGAAATTTGAGAATAGTAACTGTCTTCTCTTCCAGTTTTCCCTCCAGACGGCCTTCTAGACGACCTTCCAAACGACCTTCCAAACGACCTCTTTCTTCGCCTTTTTGTTCACCTCTTTTGAAGAGAATATCATCTTCTTCTTTGATATATTGGGATATAGATTCTATCATGATTTCTACAAAGGGTGTTAGTTTACGCAAGTTAGCCAATACTCTTAATTGTTGCAAGTGTTTATCCCGTTCTACTTTACTAGTTGAAGTCTCGTTTAATCGTTGTACAATCAAACTAGCCGCAGTTTCAGGAGTAGTATTGCCAAAATTCCCTAATACAGCAAAGACCACTTCATCACCTTTATCTGAGGAGAGAAAGAGCCCATAGTCAATGGTAGAAAATTGGACCAGATAAAATGAAAATGTAAGATTTTCCTGTTCAATATGCGTTTCCATAGTTGGTTTCTGTTCGGAGAGGAAAACCACATATTGTTTAACTGGCAGCTTGTATTTTCGAGACAGAATACCCATATACTCCAGCATGCGATACACCATATCCGGTTCATCAGCAAGTTGAAACTCAATCTGTAATAAAAAGGTTGCCCCTTGTTTATCTGTAACTTTCAGTAGTTGGTCAGGCTTTCGCTCAAGTGTACGTTGCAATTCCTGTGACATCATCTCATAGGAAGCTACCTGAATCTGAAATACTTTCTCAATCAGGGCCAGAGTAACAGACTCCAGATTTTCTTTGAATATTTTATCATATTGATTGCCTTCTTTTTTGGTGCTCATATAAGTATAAAAAGTAAAATAGACAGCATTTGCAAACTTTCAGGCTTTGATAATCATAATTATCCAAAGGTTCACTGATAGAATCAACTAGCATGATACTGGAATAAGAATGTGTTTATCGCCTGAAAATATCAATTTTTTGCAACTAATTTGAATTAGCTTTGTGCCAGCATTAAATTACATTCTGTTCACAAATGAAAATTGCATTTATTACTTACGAAGGTTCAGTTAAATATACTGCTGCGAATGGCTTTGATGAGATTCAGGATTTGTTACCATTTCTGCAGAGCAAAGGTATTGATATCCAGTATGAAATATGGGACAATCCTGAGGTAGACTGGACAGTATATGATGTTGCATTGCTTCGAATGCCATGGGATTATCATCAGAAGTTTGACGAATTCAAATCCTGGCTTGACAGAATAGAAAGCCTGGGAATAAAGCTGCTCAATAATTATCAGATAGTACGATGGAACATAGACAAACATTATCTCCAGCAGATAGCAGATGCTGGCTATAGTGTCATCCCTTCTGTGTTTTTGGAAAAGGATTGGAATGGCGAAGTTTCCTCATTATTTGATATGTTAAACTCCGGGCAGATTATTGTTAAGCCTTGTGTAAGCGGAGGGTCACGAAACACAATAAAACTGCAAAAAGAATCCGCACAGGAAGATGCAACAACAATTAGAGAACTCCTTGCTAATGGGGCTTACCTGGCTCAGCCATTTATGAAAGAGATCAATGAGGGAGAATGGTCATTTACATTCTTCAATGGATCTTATAGTCACACCATACTCAAAAAGCCCAAAGCCGGAGATTTCAGAGTACAACAATTTTTTGGTGGCACCATTGAACGAATTGACCCGGAGCAAGCATACATTGATAAAGCTGCATCTTACCTATCAGCCTTTGCCCCAAAAACACTTTACGCCCGAGTCGATGGGTTAATGGTTGATGGAAAATTCATGTTGATGGAGTTAGAGCTAGTTGAACCTTTCCTATATCTGGCCTATCATCCTAACGCCCCAGAAAACTTTTACCAAGCCCTCAAAACCCAAATCGATGAATTACAAAAAGAGCAAAGATAACTTCAATCGTGTGTGGGAGTGTAGGTGCGTTGGCCTTCTTTCTGGTGTGAGGTTAGCCTCTTATCCCGTCCTATATCTTTTTTTATTTTGAAGATTTTAAGAAGATCTATATTTTACCCTATCTCCCTTCCTGTCCTTCTGTAAGAATCTTGTGACAAAGAGAACCATCTCTGGTTTATGAAAATATTATCTCTAAATCCCAAGGCCGCCGGTCTTGCCACGAGATTCTTCTAGAAGGACATAGAAGTGTTTAGTTATTTACAAAAGTTATTTCTGGAAAAAATATGGGATAGGATAAGGGTTGGTCAATGGGGGAAAGATCGGCAGAAGATACCCTTTTTTGCTAATGAAGGGATCTAGCTCACCAAATTCTCATTTATTGCCCTGTTTTTTGGCAAGCAAAAAATGAAGAGATTAGTGAAAAAGAGAAGATCAGGAATTTGAATAACCAAGAAAAGAGAGGTATCCAGAATGCGGTAAGTAGAGTAATAAATAGGGATTTAAAAGAACAATTAAAGCAATCTAAAACTACAGAACCTAAACTCTTTAGAAGCGTAGGCTCTGTTATTCTTTTTTGACTATTGTACCAGCAATCGCTTTACAGTTTCAGAAACCACTTTACCATCAGCCTGACCAGCCAATTCCTTGGTAGCTACTCCCATTACCTTCCCCATATCGGCAGGTCCTTTGGCACCTACACGATTCAGGATATCTTTTACCTTAGCTTCCAGTTCTTCTGCAGATAACTGTTTTGGCAAATATCTTTCGATAATAGCCAGTTCGGCTAATTCTTTACTGGATAGATCCTCACGTCCCTGTGTTTTGAAAATATCGGCAGACTCCCGGCGTTGTTTAGCAGCCTTTGTCAATAACTTTAATTCTTCTTCTGCTTTAAGATCTCCTCCAACAGTTCCTTCTTTGGTCTCTTCCAGTAAGATCAGGGATTTAATAGAACGTAATGCTGTAAGCGCATCTTTATCTTTGGCAAGCATAGCCTGCTTTATATCATTATCAATCTGTGATTTGAGAGACATAAACTTAGCTGTAAGTTAATAAACATTATTTTTCTGCAAGTATAACAGTTTGACAGTAAAATATCTATCTCCAGACAGTATCTTTTCAGTACCGATGATCTTCTGCATTTAGCCAAAAAGCAATTAAACTATTGCATTCAAACCTTCCACATCCAAAATATACTTAATTCCTATCCAATTGCTTACCTATTCCATCTGTAAATAACTAATTAACAACATAGTATACCTGAAGCAGAATATACAATTTTATGTCTATAGTTACGATGTCAGTTTCTGAAAAATAAAAACCTGTAATTGGGTTACTTTTTTAGAAGATTTACATCAAAAATTAAAAACCTTCACCACATTCAATTTCTATTGAATCTATACTCTCCACAATTGAATCTACACACTCTATTTTTAACTAAATCAATTATTTCATGAACCTTTTACTAGCTTTCTGGTGGGTGCTTATACCTATCGTTTTGCTGATCTTTTACCGTTTTTTCTTCAGAATTTTCGGTGTTGTTATTGTTCCTGAAGACCGTATCGGTCTTGTTACCAAAAAATTTGTATTGACAGGCGAGAATCGCGCCTTACCCGATGGGCGTATCATTGCAGTAAACGGCGAAGCTGGCTTTCAGGCACAAACCCTGGCACCAGGTTTACACTTATGGAAATGGATATGGCAATATGAAGTAAAGTTACAACCACTCACAGTTATTCCTCCCGGAAAGATTGGTCTGCTTATCGCCAAAGATGGAAACGAACTTCCGACAGGTGCTATTCTGGCCCGCCGTGTAGACTGTGATTCTTTTCAGGATGCAGAAAAATTTATCCGCAATCATGGTCAAAAAGGTCGTCAGACAGCTTATATCACAGCTGGTTCGTATAGAATCAATGCATTTTTGTTTGAAGTAGAGCTGGCAGACATCACCCACATTAATGAAAACAAGGTAGGTATTGTGACTACCCAGGATGGTATGCCACTGAGAGACGGGCAAATTGCAGGATCAAATGTGCACGGCCACAATAACTTTCAGGATGCCGATGCCTTTTTGCAAAATGGAGGGAATCGCGGTTTGCAGCCTCAGGTAATTCTGGCAGGTTCCTATAACCTGAACCCCTGGTTTGTCCAAATAGAAGAAACCTTTATGACCGAAATCCCTATCGGTAACGTGGGTGTTGTTATCTCGTATTATGGTGAAGATGGCGCTGATCTTAGTGGAGCGGAATTCAAACATGGCAATATTGTAGGCAAAGGATTTAAAGGTGTTTGGGCTGAGCCACTTGGACCCGGTAAGTATCCTATCAACAAATACACCATGCGTGTTGAACTAGTACCTACTACTAACCTGGTATTGAACTGGGCGTCAGCACGTAGTGAGTCACACCAACTGGATAAAAACCTGAGTACCATCACTGTTCGTAGTAAAGACGGTTTCCCATTCAACCTGGACGTCTCTCAGATCATTCATATTCCTACGAATGAAGCACCTAAGGTAATTGCCCGTTTCGGAAACATGAATAACCTGGTAAGCCAGGTGCTGGAACCAACCATTGGTAACTACTTCCGTAACTCGGCTCAGGATGCGGATGTGATCAACTTCTTAACTTCACGGAAAGAACGTCAGGATTCAGCCAAACAACACATTGGAAAGGTATTAGCTGAATACAACGTGTTTGGTGTAGACACCCTGATTGGTGACATTGTGCCGCCTGATTCACTGATGAAAACCTTGACAGACAGAAAGCTGGCAGAAGAGCAGAAGATGACCTTCGAAACACAACGACTGGCTCAGGAAACTCGTCAGAAGCTGGAAAAAGAAACCTCTATTGCGGATATGCAACGTGAAATTGTAAAAGCCGACCAGGGTGTATTGATTGCCCAACGTATTGCAGATGCATCTGTAAAGAAAGCTGAAGGGGAAGCTACCAGCGTTAAAATACAGGCAGGTGCGGAAGCCGAACGACTAAAAACCATTGCCAATGCAGATGCTCAAAAGACCAAAGTACTGGCGGAAGCAGAGGCAGAAAAAGTGAAGATGCTGGCTAATGCAGAAGCAGAAAAGATCAGTGTAACAGGTGATGCAGAAGCGGCCAAGATCCTGGCTATTGGTAAATCATCTGCGGAAGCATATAAACTAGCCGTTGAAGCGATGGGCGGTGACAACTTCACCAAACTGAAGGTAACTGAAGCTATAGGCAGAGATCGAATCAAGATCATTCCGGATGTACTAATCAACGGAGGTGCAGAAGGTTCTGGCGGTGGACCAATTAGTGGTTTGCTGGGTTTACAGCTACTGGAACAAGTTCAGAAACAGCAAAACGGAAATGGTAGCCATCACAATGGTAGTCAAAAACCAGAAGATCCAACAACTCAGATCTAATTCTCTCAACTAGATTAGCAGATGATAAAAATCCGAAGTCACTCAATGGCTTCGGATTTTTTGTTGACTGTAGAGATTCGCGTCCTTTTGTCTGAATGAATGTATATACTTCTTCTGACGCTTCTGACAGATCTGACAGGTCTAAAAAACATTTTATAAAGGGGATAGAGTATTACAACTCTGTAAATACCTGATAAACAGCATGTTTTTTTTATTTAAAAGTTTTCAAATTAACTTTCGTGTTCAGACTGAAGACACACTGTCTATAATCCTTATTTTGTAAAAAACTGTTAACCAGACAGATAAGTCGATTACATAGTTACTCCAATTTATAAAATGTTTTTTAGAACTGTCAGATCTGTCAGAAGCGTCAGAGAATTGATGATACTGGTAGACCATTTGTATTGATGAGCTTCCTTTGCACAACCTCAAGGTAAATCTTAAAAAGCTTACAGTTCTGCAACCTGGAACCAATATTCTAAAAATGTACGGATCTTGTGTACTGTAAGGTCATAAGTGCCTGGCTTGAGAATAAATGAATTAGCCCCTAACTGATAGCATTCATCTATGTGTGGATCTGAGGCACTTTCACCCAGCACAATCACAGGGATGGATCGGTACGCTGGGTTTGACTTCAGCTTTTTCAGTATCTCTAATCCATTCTGTGGTTTTGAATTGTAATCAAGCATAATCAATGCAGGCTGCTCACCAGATTCCAATGCAGAAAACAACTCGTTACTATAAGTCAGGTAGAGAAACTGTATGTCAACATCCAGTTGTGAAGCAATAGAATCTGTAATCATCCGGTCATCCGGATCATCTTCCAGCATTAGTATATAGGGCTTCTTTAGTCTCATGGTATCAGGGGTTTGTTCTGTCAAACTATCTATTTCTGAAATGCATACCTCCAGGCAGCAAATATATTTCTACAAATGAATACCCCAAAGATAAGTCATTCGTTTCTCAGAGTACAGACTCCCCTGATAAATTACACAAAAACGGTAAACAATTTGCAATTTCTCACGTACTTAGTATATTGGTTAGCAAACAATTGTCTTATGACCATTACCAATAAACCCAAATCGTTCTGGCTAACGGTGCTCTTTCTGGCATGGATGATACCTGCTATGAGTCAGCATGTCCCCGTAATTCAGTTTGATCAGTTAAACAAACGAATACATCAGAACAATGATACTCTCTATGTAGTTAATTTCTGGGCTACCTGGTGTGGTCCCTGTGTTACCGAGTTGCCCCTATTAGAATCTGTGCATAAAAAGTTTGCCAATCAGAAAGTGAAAGTTTTGCTAGTGAGCCTTGACTTCAAAAGAGACCTCCAGACCAAAGTAATCCCTTTTGTCCAAAAAAGAAAGTTACGGTCTTCTGTCTATCTGTTAAATGAAACAGACCACAATACCTGGATTGATAAAATCTCTCCAGAATGGTCTGGTTCTATCCCAGCTACATTATTTATCAAGACATCCCGAAATGTCCGGAAGTTCATGGAAAAAGAAGTGAAAGCCGGAGAACTTGAAACCATTATTCAATCATTTCATCTATAACACACTAACTAACAACTTTGTATGAAAACAATTTTCAAAACTCAGTTAGCCTTACTGCTACTCCTGGCAGTAGGCCTTGTCAGTGCCCGCTTTGCTCCTGCTGGCTATAAAGTAGGTGATACAGTACAAGATTTTTCGTTGAAGAATGTAGATGGTAAAATGATCTCTCTGGCAAGCAATTCTCAGGTTAAGGGTTATATTATCACTTTTACCTGCAATACCTGTCCGGTAGCCAAATTGTATGAAGAACGGATTATTGCATTGGATCAGAAATATGCGTCCAAAGGCTATCCTGTACTGGCGATACAGCCCAATGATCCAGGCATATCTCCCGGAGACTCTTATGATTTAATGCAGAAACGCGCCAAGGACAAGAAATATGCATTCCCTTACCTTGTTGATGAAACACAGGCTATAGCCCAAACCTTTGGTGCTACCAATACCCCACATGTTTTTGTGGTAAAAAAAGAGGGCGATAAATTTAAAGTAGCCTATATCGGTGCTATTGACAATAACTCCCAGGATGCATCACAAGCCACAAAAAAATATGTAGAAGAGGCAGTGGATGAACTGTTACAAGGCAAGGCTGTTACTACTCCATCTGCCAAAGCTATTGGATGTGGTATAAAATGGAAGAAGGCCTAGTATCTACATTTATTAATAAAAGAACAGATCCTATATTATAAACATAGGATCTGTTCTTTTTTATTTATTTTCAACAACATTTTCTCAAACACTTAACCCTTCTTCTATTTATGGACTCTTCTTTTTTCTTGTTAGGTTTCCCTTATTAATCCAAAGATTACTCTTCCTACCATGTCACTTTTTTGCTTGTCCAAAAAAGTAACCCAAAAAGGACACTTTTCTCCGATCCTCCCACCCACAAGGCCAAAGGCCAACCTCGCGGAGAAAAGATTGCCAACGCACCTACACTGCCACACACGATTGAAGTTATCTTTGCTCTTTTTGTAGCTTACTTTTAAAAAATTTGGGATGACTCGTATTTTTTACTTTTTATTGCTAATAATCTCACTCCTCTTCTACACTAACTAACTCTATTTTTTGCCTCAATATTACCTCCTTATATTTTCTACCATCTTACTCATTATTTTATCTCACACTTTAGTTACTTGTAAGCACAAGGATATTGACTATACCTCGGTTAAAATTTTAGACATGTAACGACATCTATACAATGTATTCTATTAAACCCTATTATACTGCAGATCGGGATAAGGCACTTCATGAATATGACAAAGGACTTATTACCAAAGCTTCTTCTCAGGATCTGGAGAGTATCTATCCGGAAATTACTCATTTTACCAAGCTGGCTATTTCTGGTTACACAGGCAAGCAGATGCCTCCTATTGGCAAACTAGTCAATCTGGAAGAACTGGAAATTAATCGTGCGGAGCAATTACTTACATTACCTGAGGATATTGGACAATTAAAAAATCTCAAAAAACTTCAGATCGAATCCAGAGCTGTTTGTGTACTTCCGTTATCTTTTGGCGACCTCTCCAATCTTGAAGAACTTACCCTTAATGGATTCAAGGATGATGGATATTTATCAGAAATATTACCTAAGCTCACTTCCCTGAAAAAACTAGGGATCAGTTCCTTTCATGGTGCCTCTCTACCCTCACTGGTATCTGATCTTTCCTCTCTGCAAGAACTTAAAATCGGTGGATGTAATGAACTTCAGGATCTGTTGATTCTGAAAAGTTTACCCAAGCTTACAAAACTATCCTTGTACGAAAATGTGATACTTCCTTCTTTTCCGGACCAGCTCTCATTTTCAAAAAAATTACAGGAATTAGAGATAAATAATCGCCAATCTATTCAATCAATCCCTGACGTCATAGGTGAACTCACAGAACTTGAGAGTATAGAAGTACGTTCCGGTTCGTGGACTAGTGAAGAATCTGATCCTTTTGGTATATCCCCTGCAATTGGCAAACTACAGAAGTTAAGAAAACTAAAGCTGAAGCCTGGAACGAAAGAAGCCCTGCCCTTTCCGGAATCAATAGGAAACTTAGCCAATCTGGAAGAACTGAAACTAAATTGGTATTCAATTGAAAAGCTACCTTCTTCTATAGGTAATCTCAAAAAGCTGAAAACTCTCTATATTAACTTTAGTGATTTAACCGAACTACCTTCTGGAATAGGGGGACTCGAATCTCTGGAATTGCTTTATATACATGGTTCCACTACAGACAAGACCAAACTTACCACTTTACCTCCGGAAATCGGAAAACTTAAACAGCTGAAAACAATTGAAATAGATGACGATCTTACTGATCTTCCAGATACATTGGGTGACTGTGAAAACCTTGAAACACTAAAGCTAATAGCCCCAAAATCTCTTCAACGTATTCCAGAAAGTATTGGCAGACTAAGTAAACTACAGTCTCTGACTCTTAGTGGTATATTTTCTCAACTTCCGGAAAGCATCGGCAATCTGCAAAATCTGACAAATTTAGAACTACCCGATAGTCCACAACTTGTAAATCTGCCCTCTACTATTAGCCAGTGTACCAAATTAGGTTCAATAGAAATTTCAAGAACTGGCATTCAACGTTTATCAACCGACTTGTACAAACTTACCCGATTATGGAAAGTAAGCACACATGCCACAGACACACAATTTGCTCCCAGACAACTGGAGCCTGAGATTTTTGACTGGTTTTATCCATTTCGACATCTGGCAGAAAACCAGCATTCGGATATGGACGAGGAAAAGCGCAAAATTTACCTGCATGTGTATCTAAATAACTTTTATCAGGAACGGCTGGAAAATCGGCCTCAACAGGTATTTTTTGAAGGGTTTTCAATCAATTATGCCCCTATGCATCAGGCACTAATTGAAAACATATTTGTGTTTAATGAAAAGTACCAGTCCCTGTCAGACAAACCATTAAAACCAGGAGATGTAGTAGCCATTCTGGGAAATACTTCTTACAAAAAGACAGATATCAAAAACAAACTGACAGCAGCCAATATTGGGTACAGCAGTTCATTGACTGATAAAGTCACTCATATACTGGTTGGTAGTTCGCCTAAGTTTCCGGAGAATGGAAATACCCAAAAGAATTATTTTCTGTTTAACGAAAAAGAACTAACTGACTTTCTGAATCAGGTTGAACAACCGTATCTCTTATCCGAAGAAGGGCGGGCAGATAATTCTACCGAATCTGTACTGAAGCTTTTGCGTAGTCCAGAGTCGCTCAATGAAGCATTAGGAGTACAATTACTTGAATCTACAGGTGTACCACCTGAAATGATTATAGATCTACTGGTCATTGCCAAAACCTCAGATAATCCAGATACCAGAGCCAAAGCCAGACAGCTTATTAAGAAAAATACAACTGATGGAGTTATTCTGCAAGCACTTGCCTACAAGGCAAAGATAATTGATGATACATCCAGGTACAGTTACAATCGTTTTCAGATACACAAGTACCAACAAGAATTTCCAGGTCTGGATACAGCCTCTATGGCCTTTCTGGTTTGGCTCAAAAAGGAAAAGGTGATAAAAAATTGTTTTGCTGGGGAATACTTTATGGAACACTCAGATGCGAATGATCCCCGTCGCCAGCTCTATATCGAACAAACTACTCCTGACTGGCTTGCAAAAACGAATGAACTAGAGCTAAAAGCTGCTCTCACAACGGAAGAAGCCAATACTTTATTCCAGCAGGTACAACCGACCATCTGGAAAATCACATTGAAAGGCAATCACCTGACTTCATTTCCTGAAGAGATGCTTCATATAATATCCCTGACGAACCTGACTATCTACCATAGTAAGATACTTGAAATTCCAGAATCCATTGCCCAATTGAAAAATCTGAAACATTTGGTACTTTTTCAATATAATTTACACAAACTTCCATTAAGCCTCTCAACCCTCCCATTGGAATCTCTGGAATTAAAAACAAATAGGGTTGAAAATCTTGATATCCTAAAAGAACGAATGCCATCCTGTCAATTTCGGTAAGAAAAGAGAAGAAGCCAGACAAAGGTAGAAACAACATATCTGGCTTCTGTTAGAAATATATTTGCTCAAACTGATTTTTGTCGTTTTAAACAGATAACTTATTCTGTTCTATAAATACCTGTAGGATAATCAGATACAATGAAAGCAGATATCAACATTGATTCTTGAGATTTAAAACTTCCAAAAAATTTATGGAAAATTTTATAACTCTGAATCGAATATATCTAACACAAAGTCTATCTGATCAGATTATTCTTTTGCATCAATGAAACCATTCCTATCAGTAAGTATAATTCTACTAATATTCTCATCTTGTACTTCCTCCAATAGTCTGGATAAAATCATTGCAGAAACAGACTCTTCTCGCAAAAGTCTACATTTTATGTCTGTGGATGAATTGAATCTGGACTCTACTGTTAGAAAATCCAAGGATTCATTTGAGGCGCTGCTACTCGTCAATGAATTCTGGCAACACTCTAATAAAAAAAGCTCATATTCTTACCTGATATGTTATTATTCATATCATTTACCTAGAAATGGCGTTACTAGACGAAAGGTTCTCTTTTTTAAAGAAAGCCCTCAAAAATTAATTTTAGCCCAAGAAGAAGATATTTATTCCAAAAATGTGAATGAATTAGTGGATGTAAAACTGGTGCTTATCAATAATTATATAGATCCATTATTTTATGTTAGAACAGATTCTCTACCTACTGAAAAATTAAAGCAGATCAATCGAGAACGATTAGATTCATTGGAAAAAAAGTATCCTGGAATAAAAACTGATCCCTGTGGAAATACTGTTATCAGTATTCTTGAGGAAAATTACCCAGAACCTCATGGATTACTGGATACTGCGAGAGCAAAATACTGGATTGATAAGTTTACAAAACGGTAAAACTATCCCCACATTACTAAAACTTGTGAAAATATATAAAAAACTTAAAACAGAAACAACTTTTACACCTTCGGGAGAAATATAGAGGAATGTTGAAGTATATTGCTTTTTATGGATTCTTGTACTTACAGGAGGCAAAGATGAAAGCTTTTACCAAATCTATAAAAAGAAGGTCATTTGATGTTTTCCACTTATTCAATTATAGAAAACATAAGCCTATATACAATCTGCTAAATACCATTATTTTTGTGTACTAACTTTTCATTTCTGATGAACCATACACAATCCAACATACTCCCTTCCAAACTACCCAATGTAGGCACCACCATCTTTACTGTTATGTCCAAACTGGCTCAGGAGCATAAGGCCATTAACCTGGGTCAAGGCTTTCCGGACTTTAATGCTTCTCCGGATATTATTCAACTGGTAACCAAAGCAATGCAGGACGGATACAACCAATATGCACCTATGCCTGGTACCATTGACTTACGGGAACAGATTGCCATCAAAACAGAACGTATGTATGGGTATGCTCCCAATCCTGACACCGAAATTACAGTTACTTCCGGAGGTACAGAAGCCTTGTATGCTGCTATCAGTGCCATTGTCAGTCCGGGCGATGAAGTGATAGTACTGGAGCCTTGCTACGACAGCTATGTACCTGCTATTGAACTTAACGGAGGGATTCCGGTATATGTGTCCTTGTCATCCGATGATTTTTCAATCAACTTTTCCCAACTGCAAAGTGCCATTACCAGCCGTACCCGAGCCATTATTATCAATACACCACACAACCCAACCGGCACCACACTGACACAAAAGGATTTGCAATTCCTGGCAATTCTGTTGAGAGATAGGAACATTTATCTGATCAGTGATGAAGTTTATGAGCATATTATCTTTGATGGGCAACAGCACCAGAGCGTGTTACGACATGCAGAATTACGGGAACGAAGCTTTGTAATATCTTCTTTCGGCAAGACCTATCATGTTACCGGATGGAAGTTAGGCTATTGTATAGCTCCTCGCGAACTGTCAACTGAGTTTCGGAAAGTGCACCAGTACCTGACGTTTTCGTCCTTCACCCCTCTTCAGATTGCTCTGGCCGAATACCTCAGGAACCCAGAACCCTATGAGTCTTTGCCTCAGTTCTATCAGCAGAAACGGGATTTCTTTGTGAACCTGATGCAACAAACCCGCTTCTCTTTACTTCCTAGTCGAGGTAGTTACTTTGTATTGGCATCATACGGACATATTACGGATGAGTCTGACACCGATTATGCCATTCGTCTGACCAAAGAAATCGGAGTAGCCACTATTCCTTTATCTGTCTTTTATAGCAACAAAACTGATAACAAACTTTTACGTTTCTGTTTTGCAAAGAAAGAAGAAACCCTGGAACGGGCAGTAGAACGACTGATGAAGATATAAATTCAAAATAGAAACACTTTGATTGATAAGTCTAATATTACCAAAGGAGTATAACCAAGCAATATGCCTGGTAACAGGAAAACTGTTTAGTTTGTCAAAAATCAACTAGCTATTTGTACAAAAATCATGAGTTTTAAAATGGGATATACCGATTTTCACAGTATAGAAGAATACGATCGAAAACTTAATATTTTTTATTTCTCACTTAACCCTCTCAAAAAAAGCAAAGGCTTAATGGGCGGCAAAAAAGAGGAGGAATATGATCGCTCCTTATTGAGCAATATTGCTGTCTACGAAATAAATACCGGTAAAACCAGGTATTTATTTGACACAGTACATGAGGAAGAAGAAATTACCCATTTCCTGTTTGAATCGTCGTATGTGGAGGAGGGAAAACGAATTGAGTTTAATCATAGTAGCAGTAAGATACAGAACAACTCATCCATAGCTCAACGTGATGCTTTGGATAGACTATTGGTTTGTCAGTCTAATAAGACCAAAGAAATTTACAAATTATGGAGTTTCCGGAAAAATGGAGAGGGAAAACGCCTAATCACTGAATTCGGAAAAGACACAGAATGGCGAATTGATGTCTTCAATCAAAAAATCAGGGTCATCAAGCGTAATCCTGCCACAGTAGAGATACAGGATTTCGAGTGGTAAGAGGGCAGTAAGTGGCTTTTCAGAGGTATTTGGCTTTATATTGACAGCATTTTGTAGATGGTAAGCCAGCTTTTTTCTTTGATAGTAGATTTATTGCGCATAGTTAGTAGCATGCAGAAGACTTGTGCATATAACTATGCACAAGTCAATTAGAAGAGGAGATTCAAGTCATCCGAATCAAAAAAGTTTTTGTCATCAATAAACCGCAAAACTGTCAATGTGTTTAATTCACCGCACGAGTGATGTTTGATCAGAATTCACCGCAAAAATTCTTATGCACATAGTTCAGGTCAAAACAAAAAAATCCATAGAATTATGCGTATGAGATGAAATTCCAGACTTGTTATCTATCCCTCTGTCAGTATACTTTTATTAATAAGTCTGTAGGGTTATCTGTACATGTGGAAAGCTTTGTTTGAGCAAAACCACATCTGCTTCTAGCTTTTTAAGATATTTAACATCTAAGTAGTTACTACTATTGCCAGTAAAATGAAAGAGAGTTAGCTCTTTCAGATTTTTCATTTTCTTCAGTGTTTTCTGATTTGTTGCCACCTCATTTATCACACTCTGTGCACAGATGATTCTTTCAATCTGCTCAAACTCCAGTATTTCAACAGGCAATTTAAATTTGCCAAAGAAGCTGTCATCAAAAAACAAGACATTCAGGGTAGTACCTTCCAGCTGTGCCTGATAAGCCATTCGGGCAGGATCGCCCCCAGCAACAAAACAACGTTTAACGATATAATGAAATTGCCGGTAAAAGTTATGATCAGTGCTTCCCTTCCTTCGGGTGTGTTCATCCAGTGCAAACAGAGACAAACCTGCCCTAGCTGTTTCTATGGCACTAAAAAGAGGATTTTTAAACAATTCATCTACTGTCTTATAAAAACCAGCTTTTTGTTGTTTCTTAATCACCTCATATTGCTCATGTGGAAGATATTTTTCCAGCACTTTTTTAAAATGGGTACTGTACCCCTTTCCTCTCAGCGCATTCAGTAACAAAACCGGGTATAACAATGGCTCAGGAATCCCTCCTGCCAGCATGATCTGAGCAGCCAGCTTACTATTGTCTTCATCCAGAGAGTTTATCAGCCGTAACAGGTTTTGGTGAACAGAATCCTCTGATTCCACTAAATAGGGTACTTCAAGCTGCTGTAAAAAATCACGCACATGAATAGGTAAGGCAACAGGCAGTTTTCGTTTAACGATTTCTTCAGTCTGCTTTTGTGTGAGCTGTTCACCAATACAAACCAGGGTAGTTTGCGGGGTAAGTCTGTCAGTAGCTTGAATGTTGTTTCTTTTGAATTGCTCTATGATTTCTTCTGAAGAATATCCTTTCATTCTTCCGAGTACAGACACCTGCTGTTTAGATAGATCTGCTCCTTTCTGGAATGGTGATGTTATCCGCTTTTCCAGAAGTGGCATTGCCCTCTCATTCAGCAAGTCAAACTCCAAAGCATGCAGTAAATCCTCTGTAAGAATGACTTGTGGGTCTTTCAGATTGTTTTGAAGAAGATTGAGATAAGTAGTGCGCACAGGTTGTGAAAGCTTTCGTTTCACGCTTTGCTGAATCACCTTTACCAGCACTGATTCTTTTAATTCATTTGCATACTTGACAGGATTATTAAACAAGTAAATGTTTTTCAACTTTTCCATCTGCATAATTCCTTCCGGCAGCACCTTTATTTCGTTTTCACCAAGATTCAATACTTCCAATTGTGTAAACCGGATAAGACTTTCTGGCAACTCAGTTAGTGTTGTTTCTTGTATAGCCAGATAGGTCAGGACATCCGGATTGAGGAAAGACATAAGCTCTTCCAGTTGTGATAGCTTTCCTCTTTTCAGCGAAAAACTTTTTACCTGTGTCAGCGGTTCGTTTATTTCTACTGTTACTTCCTGAATAAATAATTTTTCCAGCCTAGGTAGTCCATTCAGACATACAGGAAAGGTTGGATATTCAGGATAGCCAAACTCAATTGTCAGTTCCTTTAAATTTTTAAATACACCAATCTGAGGAGCTATTTTTCTTGTCAAATATCCTACTGAACCCTTCATTAACAAAACCAGTACCTGCCAATGTTTCTGACGCATAATCTCTTGTTCCAGCAAATCCTGATCAGTTGATAGAATAGTAATATCCTGAAAATAAATGTTATCAGGACCAGCTAAAGCCAGCCTATACTCAATAACAAGGGAATGGTAAATATATTCATAGAGTTGAATCCCAATACAATTGGGGTATGCAGCAAATGCAGCTGCCAGTGAAGGAAATGATGCAATCATACTAAGATAAAGTGGTGAAACCAGAAGCAGCTCAAGATACTTCTGTAATTAATGTATGCTTACGAAAAACAATAAAAGTTGTTTCTCTTCGTTAAAATATTTTCAAATAAAGTAACTTTTTAATATCTATAGAAGACATTTTATAGAGTCCACTTTTTTCCTCTTACACTCACAACCGATCGATTACACAAAACACATGACTAAAAGAAAAAACACACCCATTTTTTCCCCTAAGATTATACTTCTATTCCTGTGTAGCTTAATTTATCCTTCGTTCTCTCCAAGCTATGGACAGACAAAGCTAAATCTTGATTTTGAAATTCAGAATGATGAGAAAAGTGCGTTTCCTTTTTGGTCTTTCCCCAGGAGCATTTCATTCCAATATGATACAATTGTCAAATACTCAGGGCAAAGTAGCCTTCGCCTGGACCTGACTCACGACTCTGTTTTTCATGGAGCTTTTTATAACACTTCTGTTCCGGTTGTCGACTTTAAAACTAAAAATATAACCGTCTCTGCCTGGATAAAGACACAGGATTTTGATGGTGCAATTCAGTTTTATGCAACTACAGTAAATCATCAGGAAAGTGATCGTCTTAGTTTTGTACAAGATACATCATTAATTGAAGAAGGCAAGTGGAGCAAATATCAGGTAGAAATTCCTGTTCCTGCCCAAACCGACTATTTAGCAATGGGTATGTATTTATCAGGGCAGGGTAAAATCTGGATAGATCATTGGCAAATTACATGCGAAGGACAAGAATATAAGGATATTCCTTTACCAGGCACTCAGATTGTGACTGATACCTTGCTAAGCTTATATGAACCAGATCTGTCTTTTGAAGATACCAAAAAGAATACCCGATTACTGAAACAAACAACCCTTGCAACTGACTCACTATATTTTAAAGAAGGTAGGCAAAGCCTGAAACTGCAAAATGGAATCCGGGCAAACGCTCCTTTGCTTCAGGTTATTTTTCTTGATACATTATGGGGTAAAACATTATCAGTAAAAGGATTTATCAGAAAATATTCCTTTGCTAAATCAACACATTCTGTCTTTTTCTCTTTTATTTCAAACGACAAACGCTTTAGAAATTCATGGTTTATTCACAAATACCTTGAGTTACCTATCCAATTGACCTCTCTCTCAGATACAAGCGGTGAGTGGATGAAATTTTCGGTAGAAACACCTATTCCAGACAACGAGTATCTCAAGTATGCCAGCATTGGTGTTGTCTCCACGGATGCCTCTGCATTCTGGCTAGACAATATCAAGATCCTGGTTGATGGGCAAGCACCTCCTTCTGTGAACGCCCCTGCTCTTCCTACTTTAGCTGAAACAACCTGGTTAAAGAAAGCAATCATTCCACTAAAATCCACATCCCCATCCGATCCGTTTACAGACTTACTGGCACTAAACGAAAAAATAGGCAAAGCCCACATGATCGGGCTAGGTGAGAATACGCATGGATCACATGAAATTTTTCAGATGAAACACCGTCTGATTCGCTGGCTTGTTGAGCAAAAAGGATTTAATGTAATCGCTTTCGAGGCTGATATGGCAGCGGCTGAGGATGTCAACAAGTATGTGCTTACAGGTAAAGGAGATGCCAGAAAGGTATTGAAGGGACTTGGCTACTGGACCTGGAGTGTCGAGGAAATCGCAGAACTGATTAGGTGGGTCAGACAATACAATGTTGCCCATCCCAAACAAATGGTACAGTTTAAAGGGTTTGATATGCAGTATTCCTGGAAAGCACTGGCTGCCTTAAAAGAGTATTTGCAACCCAAAGACACACTTGCCTGGCATTCATTGAAGAAGCGAATGGAATACGTACAAGCCATTCGTCGTTTTGTTCCTCCTACAGATACCACCATTGTATCTGCAATGCAAGCTTTGCGGGAAGTCAAAAACACATTTCTGATCCGAGTTCCTGTAGGTTTACTGAGCCAGAAAGCTCTGATTCAACAACATTTCCGGCAGATTGAACAAGCCATTGAACTACGGTCTGTTGGAGAGTCTTCCCGATTCAGAGATGCCTGTATGGCAGAAAATCTTTATCGTACATTTTCTTCTATTCCCAATGCTCGTGTGGTAATATGGGCACATAACAACCACGTAGATAAGTATGATATGGGTTACTGGCTCAAAACCGAACTGGCAGATGACTATCAGTCTATCGGTTTTACCTTTGATCAGGGTACATTCCGAGCCATTTACAAAGACAGTGTCCAATTAGCTCCTGCTCAGACAAGTGTTGCAGGCAGTTATGAGTCTTACTTCAAAACAGCTCAAACGCCTATGTTTTATCTTCCCTTACAAAAAACACCTCTAATAAAAGATACTCAGTGGCTTCACCAACGGTTATTGTTTAGAAATATTGGTGCAGAGGCTTACAATGATGACTTCACCCGACGTGACTTGTTAAAAGAATTCGATGCACTTATTTATATCCAAAAATCAACTCCCAGCAAACCTCTTGTAATGCAAAATAAGTAACATTACAAGGTTCTATATCAAGGAGGCATCAATAAGATTTCAACTAAGGAATAGAGGCGAAATAAAAAATACGCATAGCGTGTATATTGATTATATACCAAACTATGCGTATTAACTTAGTAAAGCAGAATGTTTAAACTCTGACAGATCTTATTTCTTTGTAGAAAACTTGTATACAGTTGTGGTTGCATACGTTTCTCCGGGACGAAGCACTGTACTTGGGAAAGAAGGCTTGTTTGGAGAATCCGGATAGTGTTCTGTTTCCAGACAGAAACCATAACGATGTTTGTACACTATACCATTTTTGCCAGTGATGGTACCATCCAGGAAGTTACCAGTGTAGAACTGTACAGCAGGTTCGGTAGTGTAGGTATCCAGTACACGTCCGCTAGTTGGTTCGTAAACAGTGGCTACATGTTTCAGTGAATCCTTAGACTCCTTAGACTCTTTCAACACCCAGCAGTGGTCATATCCTAAACCATATTTAATCTGTACATCTGAAGAATCATTGATACGTGCTCCGATTTTGGTAGACGTATTGAAATCAAAAGGAGTTCCGGCTACAGGTTTTAACTCGCCAGTAGGAATCAGGCCTTTATCTACAGGTACCAGTTTATCGGCATACAACGTTACCTCATGATCCAGAATATCACGTTTTACTCCACCTGTCAGGTTGAAGTACGTATGGTTAGTCAGGTTGACAACTGTAGGCTTATCGGTAGTAGCTTTGTAGCTGATTTGAAGAGAGTTATCATTCTTTAGCTGATACACAACCTCTGTTGTTAAGGTTCCGGGATATCCTTCTTCACCATCTTTGCTCACATAAGTCAGTTTCAGTGACGGCTCCTCTCCTTCTACAGGAGTAGCCTCCCATAATACTTTATCAAATCCAACTTTACCACCATGCAATGCATTGGGGCCATTGTTAGTAGCTAGTGTGTAGGTTTTTCCATCCAGCGTAAACTTACCTTTTCCAATACGGTTGCCATATCGTCCAATCAATGCACCAAAGTACGGTACACCTTTCAGATAGCCATCCAGAGAGTCACATCCCAGTACCACATCTTCATATTTACCATCCTTGTCAGGAGCAGTCCAGGAAACGATAGTACCACCATAGTTGGTAATTTTCACTTCCATACCAGAAGCATTGCGGAGGGTATATAAATCGGCAGCTTTGCCATCAGGCAATGTGCCAAAAGGAGCATCTTTTTGAATTCCGGCTTTCGGGGTTTGTTCCATTACATTTACGGAGTCTTGATTTTCTGAAGTTTTGCTTTTCTGGTCACAGGATACCAGTGCCATACTACCCAGTAAGAGAGTAGCAAAAAACATCTGAGAGAACGTTTTCATGCAGGTGTAACAAGTGTAAAGGTGTATAAGTGATTAAGAAGTTGTTTAAGATAATTTTAAAAGGTTGCTAAGGCAGATAATTATAGAGTTCTTGAAGAACTAAAAATACATGTGCTGCGCCTTCTCCCCTCATTGGTGTTATCACCAACGAGTTGTTTCCCATCATGCAGGTTGGTGATAACACCAACCTGGGGCGTGAAATTGAGGCTCGCTACAAAATCTGCTCTTTTCGTTTCTTTATAAATTATCCTAAACAACTTTTAAAATCTGTAGTGGATGTCTATCTTTCATCCACTACAGGCATATTTTTACCATTTGCCAGCCATATCCTTCAGGAATTTCTCCAACCCAGAATCTGTCAATGGGTGTTTCATCAATGCAGTTATAGCACTCAGAGGTCCGGTCATTACGTCAGATCCCAGTTCTGCACACTTGATAATATGCATAGGGTGACGTACAGAAGCAGCCAGAATCTGAGTAGCATATCCGTAGTTATCATAAATGAGACGAATCTGTTCGATCAGTTTTAACCCATCTGTAGACACATCATCCAAACGACCTACAAACGGAGATACATAGGTAGCACCTGCTTTAGCAGCCAGTAAAGCTTGTCCGGCAGAGAATACCAGTGTACAGTTGGTTTTGATCCCTTTTTGTGAAAAATATTTAATGGCTTTGATACCATCTTTGATCATAGGCACTTTCACAACGATCTTTGGGTCAAGGGCAGCCAGCAGTTCGCCTTCTTCCACCATTCCCTTAAACTCTGTTGAGATTACTTCCGCACTTACATCTCCATCTACAATATTGCAGATAGCCCGGTAGTGATTCAGAATATTTTCTTTTCCGGTAATGCCTTCTTTGGCCATCAGAGAAGGGTTTGTGGTTACTCCATCCAACACGCCCAGATCCTGAGCTTCCTGAATCTCTTTCAGATTTGCTGTGTCAATAAAAAACTTCATTGGTAAATTGGTATTAGGGTTTTGTAAAAAATAGAACTACATTTTATATCGAAGTGGTTTTAACTAACTACACGTATTATCGTATCATTAGAGCAACCACTTCTTTGTATTGGACTTTAGTTGTTGGATTTTCTTTGATAGTACTTACAGCTTAGCCAATTCTTCTTTCAGATTGATAGACTTGTAATTGTCTACACACTTCATCACACTACTGATAGATGTAAATTCCTCAGCCTTATGGGTTGTGGTAAGAATAATAGCTTTCATACCTGCATTACGGGCTGTTTTGGCACCTGTAGGAGAGTCTTCAAATACCAGGCAATTAGCATAGGGCACTTCCAGTTGATCTGCTACTTTAAAAAATACTTCTGGGTCAGGTTTGCCATTTGTTACATCTCTGTCAACGACAACCGCTTTGAAATAATGACGTATATTCAGATTATCCAGCACATAGTCTACGTTTTCAAAACGGGCAGCAGTGCCAACTCCCATGGGTATACCTGCCTGATACGCCTCTTCCAGTAGTTCAGGTAATCCGTCTACCAGCTTCAGTTGAGACAAAAAGATTTCCCGGTATCGGGCTTCTTTGTCAGACGATATCTGATCCCGTTCTTCAAAGGTATATTTATCTCCGAATAAACGCACCAGAATATCATCATTTTTGCCGTGGCAGTTTGCCACTACTTCATCCAGCGTGAGTTCCAATCCCACTTCTGCCAGTTTCTTTTGCCAGGCATGATGGTGGACCATCATATTGTCCACCATCGTACCGTCCATATCAAAAATAAGTCCGAATTTCTTTTCTGTCATTACCAAAATAAAGTATATATCAATATAATTAATGCGAAAATACCCGCTGCACCCAAACGAAACGAAGAAGTGGTTTTGAACCAGTCTTTATTTACCTCCAGTGCATTTTTGTTGTCTTTTCCTTTGGATTCGATCAGGCTAATGGTAACATGAACAGCCACACAGATCCAGAACACAATCCCCATCCGATTCAGGAAAGGGATTTCCGGAAACTGATATTTGAAAAAGGTTGATAGAGGAATACTTAGTACAGCGGCTACCAATGCAGCATTTGCTGTAGCCTTTCGCCAGAAGAATCCTAACAGGAAAATAGCCAGGATGCCTGGTGAAATAAAGCCTGTATATTCCTGTATGTATTCAAATCCTTGTCCAAAGTTTTTCAACAGCGGGCTAATTGCCAATGCAATAATAAACGAAACTACAATAGCTACCCTTCCCAGCCAGACAGTTTTTTTCTCATCCAGATTCGGATTGATAAACTTCTTGTGAATGTCCAGCATATAAATAGTAGAAATACTATTAGCCTTTCCAGCCAAAGAAGCCACAATCGCAGCAGTCAATGCAGCAAAAGCCAAGCCTTTTAAACCTACAGGCAGCAGGTTCAGCAACACTGGATAGGCATTGTCAGGCTTTACTACTCCACTTTCTGTAATACCTTTGATAATAGCAGGGTCGGCTTGTTCCTGAAACAGCACGTAAGCAGCCAAACCAGGTAGTACTACGATAAAAGGCATCATCAGCTTCAGGAAAGCGGCAAATAATAATCCACTACGAGCAGTAGTCAGATCAGCACCCAATGCCCGTTGCGTAATGTACTGATTACAACCAAAATAGTTAAAGTTTACAATCCATTGTCCTCCTACAATAAACATAAGCAAGCCAGGCAATTGATTGTACGCATCTATCATTCCCCCTTTGCCGTTGTGTACCTGATATTGTCCCGGACTAAAAATCATGTGCATATGGCTATCTGCTTTTTGTTTGATCAGGCTCAGCCCTTCAAAAACTCCACTTCCTGTACCAACCTTATCAGACAACAACTGCAGGGCCAGATAGGTAGTTGCTAACCCGCCTATCACCAGACAAACTACCTGAATTACATCCGTGTATCCGATTACTTTCATCCCACCTAGGGTGATAAAAACAGCAAATACAGTCAGAAAGATAGCACAAGGCATAAACCCAAATCCAGTCATTTTCTCCAGACTCAGGGCTCCGAGATAGATGATAGAAGTCAGGTTTACAAGGATATATAAAAACAACCAGAATACTGCCATGATGGTAGCCAGACGATTATCATACCGCATTTGTAAAAATTGCGGCATAGTGTATATCTTGTTTCGGATATACATAGGCAGGAAATAAATGGCAATAATGATCAGGGAAAAACCGCCCACAACCTCATAGACAGAGATAGCCAACCCCAATTGAAATGCCTGTCCACTCATACCAATAAACTGCTCAGCAGAAATATTGGAAGCAATAATAGACGCACCTATCGCCCACCAGGTAAGAGAACCTTCCGCGAGGAAAAAATCTTTGGAATCAGCCGTTTGCTTGCCTTTGTGTTTATACACCCAATACCCATAGGCAGCCACAATGATGAAGTAAATGAGAAAAATAACGTAATCGGTGGTCTCTAGTCCGAGTTTCATAGAAATATAGGGTTCAAAGTGATTTAGCTAATTATTTCCTGTCAGATGTTATTTTATTTTCACAACAAATTATTTTTATATTACTATTTCAAACTGACCATATGTATCCACAGACAACAGAGGAAAAGATCAAAAACGGAGGGATATATGTTCAGAAGTAGTAACACCCCAACTTAATCAACTGAGGTGTTAACGAAGAAAATCACTCAAGAAGGTGAATCAAAAACTAATCAACAACCTTGTCCATAATAGGCGTTTTTGCCATGTTTACGGAAGTAGTGCTTGTCGATCAGGGTTTGTTTGATAGTGGTTGTATTGGGGTTGATAGTGAGTGTCAGATGAGCCATTTTAGCCAGTTCTTCCAATACAGTAGCATTATAGACAGCCTTTGCAGGATCTTTACCCCAGGTAAACGGACCATGACAGGCAACTAACACCATTTCTACTTCTTCTGGAGATAAATTCAGTTCGTTGAAAATATTCAGAATCTGATTACCTGTTTCCAGTTCATAGTCTCCGGTTATCATCTCGTCAGTCATTACATCTGTCACTGGTACAGCTGCCACCAGATGGTCAGCATGCGTAGTTCCCATGTTGGGGATAGGACGCATAGCCTGAGCCCAAGCCACCGCATAAGTTGAATGAGTATGACATACTCCACCAATATGTTCAAAATGTTTGTAAAGCAGTGTATGCGTTTTGGTATCAGACGAAGGACGCATATTTCCTTCTACCAGTTGATTATCCAGATCTACAATTACAATATCGCTGGGCTTCAGATTATCATAGGGCACTCCACTGGGTTTGATACCAACTACACCTGCTTTGCGATCAATACCGCTCACATTGCCAAATGTATAGATTGCCAGCTTTTGTCTGGGAATCTCCATATTGGCCTCATATACCTGCTCTTTTAAAGATTGATAAATAGACATGTAGGCAAAAGTTAAATACAGATCAACTATAAAAACATTGTAAAAGGAAGAGACCAAAGAAAGCCTCTTCCTTTTGGAATTATTTCAGTTCCAGTACCACCACAGAAATCGGAGGCAATGTCACTTTCAGGTTATCACCTTTGATAGACGCACCTTTAAAGGCTGCAGGTTTTACTTTATCAGGACTTTCAAATGTGTTATGATCCTGCACCTTCGCAGAAGTAAGGATACGACCTGTTACACCTGATGCTTTCATCCCACGCAAGTTCAGTGATATTTCCTGCGATTTAGAAGGATCGATATTTACCAGAGAAATATGGGTCACACCGTTTTTATCTCTGGAAGCAGATACAGACAACGCAGGCAATTTTTCATTTCCGAATGTATAATCTGCTGTTTGTACATCAACAGGCAGCATGGTTGCGTCCTGGTGCACATTATACATTTCCAGTACGTGATATGTAGGCGTCAGCAACATTTTTTCTTCATTGGTCAGAATGACAGCCTGAAGCACATTAATGGTTTGCGCCAGGTTTGCCATACGTACCCGATCACTGTATTTGTGGAAAATATTCAGTGTAGTACCTGCAATCATGGCATCACGCATGGTATTCTGTTGGTATAGAAATCCAGGATTGGTTCCCGGCTCTACTTCATACCATCCACCCCATTCATCCACTACCAAAGCTACTTTCTTTTTAGGATCATATTTATCCATGATGGTAGCGTGCTTATGAATCAGTTCATCCATAAGCAAAGCTTGTTTCATGGTTTTGAAATATAGATCTTCATCATAATTTACTGCAGGCCCTTTTTTATTCCAGTCAATAACAGAGTAATGGTGCAAAGCTAACCCATCCAGCATGTTATGTGGAATATCACGCATCAGTATTTCTGTCCAGTTGAAGTCAGCCGAGTTAGCACCAGAAGCAATCCGGAACAATTTGCTGGTATTAGACCAGTCGCTCATGAATGTAGCATACTGGCGATAAATATTAGCATAATATTCAGCTTTCATATTACCACCACATCCCCAAGCCTCGTTGCCAACTCCCCAGAAGTGCACGTTCCAGGGTTTATCGCGACCATTCTCTTTACGTAGGTTAGCCATAGGACTTACACCTTCATGGTTTACATACTGAACCCAGTCAGACAGTTCTTTTACAGTTCCACTTCCTACATTGCCAGCCAGATAAGGCTCTGTACCTAACTGCTCACACATATCCAGGAAATCATGTGTACCAAAGCTGTTGTCTTCTGTAACCCCACCCCACCAGGCATTCACCATAGAAGGACGCTGTTTTTTAGGTCCGATACCATCTTTCCAGTGGTATGTATCTGCAAAACAACCTCCCGGCCAACGTAGGTTTGGGATTTTCATTTTTTTTAGCGCCTCAATTACATCTGTACGGACACCGTTTTTGTTCGGGATTTTTGTATTGTTTTCGCCTACATAAAACCCGCCATAGACGCAACGTCCCAGGTGCTCAGCAAAGTGACCATAAATATGTTTATTGATCGTCGTTTTGCCCAGATCACCATTAATGATAACCTGATTCTGAGCAAAGGTCCAGTATCCAGTTATGCTTAAAACAAGTGTTAAAAAGATTTTTTTCATAAGAGATTGATGGATAGGATAGATTATTATGATACTGTAAAAGGTAAAGAGCAGGCAAGAAAAAGGACTATCCCTGCCTGCCAGATACTCACTTATAGCTTTCCATAATACAATTCGCTCCAGCGCAATTCATTCTTCAGCTGACGTAATTCTGTATTCTTATCAATAACCACCAATTCTACCCCTACCATCTCAGCAAAGTCAGCAATGTATTCGGTAGTCAGGTTCTGGCTGTATACCGTATGGTGAGCCCCCCCAGCATAAATCCATGCAGCACAACCCGTTTGCATATCCGGCTGTGGTTTCCATAATACACGTGCAACAGGTAACTTAGGTAGTTCTTGTTGTACTTCAACAGCTTCTACTTCATTCACCAATAAACGGAAGCGATTGCCCATATCAATCAGAGAGACATTTAAAGCAGGGCCACTGGCTCCATTAAATACCAGACGCACAGGATCTTCTTTGCCACCAATACCCAATGGGTGTACTTCACATTTTACTGTGCCACTCGCAATAGAAGGACAAATTTCCAACATGTGTGCCCCTAATACCATCTGGTTGGCAGGATCAAAGTGGTAAGTATAATCTTCCATAAAGGAGTTTCCACCTTTCAACCCACTCGCCATCACTTTCATGATGTGTACCATAGCCGAAGTTTTCCAGTCACCTTCCCCGCCGTATCCATATCCGGCAGCCATTAACCGCTGAGAAGCGATACCTGGCAACTGACGCATGCCATGCAGGTCTTCAAATGTATTGGTGTAAGCAGAAAAACCGCCATCCTTTAAAAATGCAGTCAATCCCAATTCAATACGAGCTGCCTCAACCAAAGATTCCCGCATAGCTCCACCACTTGTCAGTGAAGACATTAACTGATAGGTATCTTCATATTCTTTGATTAGTGTATTAATCTCAGCATCTGTAACCTGATTGATTACTTTCACCAGATCACCTACTCCATGCGTATTTACTGAAAAGCCAAACTTCAGTTCAGCTTCTACTTTATCACCTTCTGTTACAGCTACCTGACGCATGTTATCGCCAAAGCGTACCACTTTCATGGTTTGCATTCTGTACTTTGCAGTAGCCACACGACTCCAGCTATTGATTTTCTCCAATACATCCTGCTGCTGCCAGTGGCCAACTACCACCTTACGGTTCAGTCGCATACGGGACATAATAAATCCAAACTCTCTGTCCCCATGGGCAGACTGGTTCAGGTTCATGAAATCCATGTCAATATCACTCCATGGAATATCGCGGTTAAACTGCGTATGCAGGTGTAACAATGGCTTTTGTAAAGCTTTCAAGCCACCAATCCACATTTTAGCAGGTGAGAATGTATGCATCCAGGCAATGATACCCACACAATTCGAAGCAACATTGGCATCCTGACATATTTTGTAGATTTCATCAGGTGTTTTTACCACAGGTTTAAAAACAACCCGAACAGGTATCTGGCTTGCTGAATTCAGAGACTCTGCAATAATTTTAGAATGCTCATCTACCTGGCGAAGAGTTTCTTCTCCATACAAGTGCTGACTTCCGGTTACAAACCAGACTTCATATTGTTTTAAATCAATCATTGAAATATATGTGGTTAAATATAGGTCGGGATAATAAATAATGTATTTGTATATCAGGCAGTCAATGAAGCTTCTGTTAACTTTTTCAGATAAGAATGCTCAATAAAATGGCCAAACTGAAGATAGTTGGCATATAGTTTCTGATATACAGCAGACACATCCGGACGAGGTTCATATACAGCATCAAAACCAGATGACATTGCATTCTGTGCCTCTTCCATAGTCGCATAAACTCCTGCAGCTACAGCCGCACACATAGCCGCTCCCAATGCACAGGTTTGTTCAGATTTAGCAACCTTAATAGGCATATTCAGCACATCAGCCAATGTCTGCATGACAAAAGGA
This sequence comes from Xanthocytophaga flava, assembly GCF_030068545.1. Lineage (NCBI taxonomy): Bacteria > Pseudomonadati > Bacteroidota > Cytophagia > Cytophagales > Rhodocytophagaceae > Xanthocytophaga > Xanthocytophaga flava. Next base: position 112,971 of record NZ_JASJOR010000010.1, read on the forward strand.
GACTTTTTGGCCACACCACCAATGGCAATTACCTGTTTGATAGCCACGCCTTCTTGCAGGAACCTCTCTACGATAGCTTTTGATCCAAATGCAGTAGATTCTACAAGAGATTTAAAAATACGCACGGTATCTGTCCCCAGATTCAGGCCAGCCATAGCTCCTTTCAGTGTATGATTAGCATCAGGTGTACGACGTCCATTAAGCCAGTCAAGGGAAACCACATCTGTTTCTTTTACAGGTAATTTAGCAGCCTGTTCTGCTAAATAGGGAATCAATTGCTGGCTCAGTTTCTCAGCGGCTTCCTCACCCAATAACTCACGAACAGGTTTTGTGATGATTCGTTGAAACCATGCATAAATATCACCAAATGCAGATTGTCCTGCTTCCATCCCCAGCATACCGGGTACCACAGATCCATCTACCTGCCCACAGATACCGCGGATTAACAAATGGCCTACTTCTTCCGAAGGAGCAGTAAGAATATCACATGTAGAAGTACCTATTACTTTACACAATGAATAAGGTTCAATACAAGCACCAACAGCGCCCATATGAGCATCAAAGGCCCCAACACCAATAATAACATCAGAAGACAATCTCAGCTTTTCGGCCCACTCAGGTGATATCTTACCCATAGCCACATCTGAAGTATAAGATTCATCAAAAAGACGATCTCTTAGTCCTCCCAACAACGGATCTAACTTTACCAAAAACTCATCGGATGGCAACCCTTCAAATTCGTCATTCCACATAGCTTTGTGACCCGCGGCACAACGTGAACGCTTCAACGTACGAGGATTAGTATTCCCTGTTAGCACAGCAGAAATCCAGTCACAATGTTCCACCCAGGAATAGGCTTTGGAGCGAATACTTGCATCTACCCGTAATGTGCGAAGAATCTTTGCCCAGAACCATTCAGAAGAATAAATACCACCTACATATTTGGTAAAATCAGTTGCCCAGTGATAAGCCAATTGATTTATCTCTTCCGCTTCTGCATTGGCCGTATGATCTTTCCAAAGAATGAACATACCATTAGGATTTTCAGCAAACTCGGGTAGCAGAGCCAACGGAGTACCATTTTCATCTACGGCTACAGGTGTAGATCCTGTAGTATCGACAGAGATGCCTACTACGTTCTTGCGAACCTCTTCAGAGGTCTTAGCCAAAGCCCCTTTAATGGTTTCCTCTAAACCTTCGATGTAGTCCAATGGGTGCTGACGAAACTGAGAGATAGTTGGATCACAGTATGCTCCCTGTTTCCAACGTTTATATTCATGTACTGCTGTACCAGCCACTTCTCCTGTTCCCGCATGTACGACCAATGCCCGAACGGAATCAGTACCATAGTCCAGGCCTATAACGTATACGTCTTTCATTAGCTTAAAAATGTTCAGGTGTTAAAATAAGTATTTATTCTACTTTTGTGTTAGTATGACACAATTCTATGTAAAAGAAAAGTTTGTGTGTACACAAACCTGATAATCAACCTTTCAAATCAGAAAAGTATCTGGCATGAAATTCCAGAACTCATGAAACTTATCCTGGTATTTCTCTCTGTTTAATTTATAGAGTGTTGCTTTTTTCGTAGCTGAATTTTCGTTTTTTTCTCCTGTATCGATCAATAAGCCTGTTGACAAAAGTTTACGGCTAAAATTGCGCCGGTCCAGTGTCATGCCATAAATAGCTTCGTAAAGTTTTTGTAACTGAGGAATTGTAAATTTTTCTGGCATGAGTTCAAAGCCCAGAGGATGCAAAGCAGCTTTGTATCGTAAACGTTCTCGGGCAAGCTCAACCATTTTGGCATGATCAAAGATAAGTTCAGGTATATCATTTAAACTAATCCAGTATGCATTGTGTGCTTTTACTGCTTCGGGGTCATGATCATCAATATTAATCAGTGCAAAGAAACCTACCGAAACAGTCCGTTCTACAGGGTCTCTGTCTACCTTTCCAAAAGTTTGTAGTTGCTCCACATAAATATCCCGTAACCCTGTTAGTTCATATAAAATACGGGCAGCTGCTACTTCCAGATCTTCTTCTTCGTTCAAAAATCCACCCATCAGCGACCATTTTCCTTTCTCCGGCTCAAAATTTCTTTTGATGAGCAATAACTTGAGAAACTCACCATCAAAACCAAAAATGATACAATCAAGAGCTACCAGTATGCGTGTAGGGTGGTTGTATCTTGTCATAGATATCGTGTTTCAGGGTATGTGGTGTCAGGTCGGGCGGTTAATACTGAAGTGGGGAAGAGCCAAAGGCTCTACCTACTTCAGTATTATAACCCCTAAACAAATGATTCATATTTACTAAAACATGAATTGTGTTTAGTTGACACAATATTACAACATTATTTTGTTACTTTTCTAATATTAAATGACATTTTTTTTCCTGAGCTATTTCTCAGTATTTATTAATTGCATACACTGTATACTAACTACTATTAATAAAACTACAACTACCACATAGACAACATATTACTCTTTAACTCAATTTCACTCTTACTACAGAGAATGAATTTGGTGCCAGTGTCAGGCTTATCTGTTTTCCTTTCAATGTCACAGATTGTTCGACAGGACTTACCAGCGTTGGGTCTTCAAATGAGTTAACACTTTCCAGATTTTCACTTTTTAGTACCCAAAGTTTTCCGGTTTTCCCTACCTTTTTAGCACTCTCAATAACCACGTTGGTTGTTTGAGATTTGTCAGAAGTGTTTACAATCTTCACAACGAGTTCCTGTGTATTTTTATCCAAGACAGAAGAAGCATATAGACCATTCTGCCCAGCAACCGTTTCGTTTTTCTCTACCAGTGGTACTACCTGCGTTCCTTTATGAACAGAATATAGCTTCTGTACATAATAGTTAGGTGTCCCATACGAACGAAGATTGTCAAACCAGATGAGATCAGGAGTCCACTGCCAACCTTCTGCATGAGCAAACAATGGTGCGTAGGATGCCATGTGTACTACATCCGCATTGCGTTCCAGACCCGTCATAAAAGCAGCTTCAGCCAAAGCACATTTCCAGTTATTTTTATTGTCAGGACTTACTGTTGCAACGCTTTGGGCAGCATATTCTCCTGCAAAAATCTTTGGCCCGTTACGGTCATAGTTATCATATCGATGAGCATTTTGTAAAAACCAATCAGGAGCACGATAGTAGTGTTCATCAATAATATCAACGTTCATGCTACGTAGGTTTTTGTTCAGGTAGTCAAAACGTTCCCCATTCGGGTCTGTACCTGAACTATTAACCAGTTTGATAGTAGGATATTTTTCTTTGATTGCTTTGGTAAACAGAGGAAGGCGTTCCAGATACTGAGGTCCCCACTGCTCATTGCCAACACCCAGAAGCTTCAGATTAAAGGGTTTGGGATGTCCCATATCAGCTCTCAACTTGCCCCATTTGGTATCTGTAGAACCATTGGCAAATTCAATCAAATCCAGTGCATCCTGAATGAATGGATCAATTTCACTCATAGGAACTACCTCGGCAGAATTGAACTGACAGGCCATACCACAATTTAAAATAGGCAAAGGTTCTGCTCCAATGTCTTCGGCTAGCAGAAAATACTCATAAAAGCCTAATCCAAAAGTCTGGAAATAATCAGGTGTGGGACGATGTTTAAATTCTGTGTTCCAGCGATTAATAACCATCTCCCGACTCTCTACTTCCCCAACTGTCTTTTTCCATTGGTAACGGGTAGACAACTCACGTCCTTCAACAATACACCCACCCGGAAAACGCAGGAAGCCAGGCTTCATATCAGCTAGTAGCTGCACCAGATCCGCACGTAAGCCATTAGGGCGTTGCTTCCAAGTATTTTTGGGAAACAGTGAGATCATATCCAGATCCAGATTTCCAGTTCCAACAAACCATACAGCCAGTTTGGCCTTAGGCTCTGTAGCTGTAGCGGTCAGGCTCACCGCTTGTTTTTTCCAGTCTTTATCTGTAGGAGTCAGGTCTGCGTTGCCGATTACATCTCCTTTGCTATTGATTAGTTCAATATGCAAGGTAAGGTTGCTCGCATCTGTTTTTCGTGTCCATACCGAAAAATCATAGGACTCTCCTTGTTTGATACCGATGCCCCGAAAACCTTCGTTTATCAAACCGTATTTACCTTTGTCAGAATTGGCAGTGACATGGATATACCGGGGGTTGGTTGCGCCCTTCTCCAATCGATTCTCAACCAATGTACTGCCAAAAGCCTCCCCTTCTTTTTGTTCTTTCCACCCCATCATGGGGGCGTTAAACTCAAACGAACGGTTTTTGACAAGTTCAGCATAAATTCCTCCATCAGCACCCAGGTTTATATCTTCAAAAAAGATCCCCCACATGGTAGGCTGTACAGTTGCTGTAGGTTTATCGGCTTTTACAGTTAATACAGTTGGCGATTGCGCATACAGTTGCGTTCCGGTTACAATAAGAGCCCAGACAGAGAGCAGGCATTTTTTCATTTTGTGTACAATGGTTAAACTAACAATCGATATAAAAAATAAAAGAATAAAAACGACAAGAGATCTATTCAGAAATAAGAAGAGTTATTGTTTTCAGTCAAAAGATTTCTAAGCTTAAAACGAATGACAGATACCTGTCAGAACAATCTTACAAAAAAGTCCGAACAGGTATCTGATCACAAGGAGTACTTTGCATTTACAAATTACTCATTTTATAAAGAAAATATTTTCACTCTAGTACTACCTTTCGGGTCACCACTTTAGTCTCGCTTACAAGTTGAATAATATAAAGTCCTGAAGCCAGATTTAACTCTGAAAATGTGTTAGTGCGTCCTTCTATCTTTTTACTTCTGGCAATACTACCCTTCGAATCAATAAGGTTTATGCAATTATACATCCCTACCTCTTTCTCACCCAAAACCACACTAAACCCCCTGTTTCTTGCAGTTGGATTGGGATATACAGAAATTTCATTGTCAGAATTCATCTCATCAAAAGCAAGTCGGGAACCAGATGCAGCGGTAATAGTCCACTTCTGACAAGCACACCCGTTATAATCCCATAATCCCAGTTGTGTACCTGCTGTTGTAGCTGCACCAGGCACCTCCACTACTTTTTCTGAATTAACCGGATTGAAAACATGACTTCCATCGGCAGTACGAAACACTCTAAACTTTTGGCAATCATTGTTCAATGCACTATAGAGCTGAAGTTTGGTTCCGTTTGCGCTCCCGCAATTGATTATATCCACTACATTTCCAGTAGACATAGCTGTCTTGATCTGATACGCCCCATTTCCAGTGGTGGTAAATATCCATTTCTGGCAAGTTAATGACGAAGAAGCTGTTCCCTGAGCTACAGCCTGCCCTGTCACTCCTGTACATCCCCAGGCATCCCAGTTCATCCCACTATTGATATTTTTAATGGTATAAGTTCCGGCGGCAATCCAGTCACGGGTCAGAAAAGGCCAGTTACTACTAAAGCCCATGTTGATAATATCCAGCTTAGGCGCACCATTGTCATTTCCATCATAAAAATGAATGGAAACAAAGTTAGAACCTGCCTGCCGTAATAATCCAACGTGTCCTGGTCCAATAAAACGGCCAGAAGAACTTAACATGGTAGAACCTCCCCCACTTTTAAGATCTGTACCATTTTTATCGACAAATGGCCCGGTAGGACTGGTAGATCTTCCCACCACAATATAATAGGTACTACTGGTACCATTGCAACAGGAACCTCGGTTTACAAACAAGTAATAATAACTTCCTTCTTTGATTAGACAAGCACCTTCCCAGTCTGCTCCGCTGCCACCAGCCACACGAACGGGGGTAGATCCTGATTTTACCTTTCCTGTAGAAGGATCAAGCTGTACTACAGCAATACCAGCCGACCATGAACCGTAAGCCATATACACATTACTGCCATCTACTAAAATAGAAGGGTCAATGGCATTAAAGTTGGAAGTAGTTTGTGACTGCACTACCATCCCCTGATCAGTCCATGGGCCAGCCGGAGTGGATGCGGTGGCTACCCCAATAGCAGACACAGGCGATCCAAATGTGGAACACGAATAGTATAGATAGTATTTACCTCCAAAGTAGGCTATATCCGGAGCCCAGTAGGTATCATTATTATTCTTAAAGTTAGGGACAGCCGTGTCTATCCAGGAGGGACGTGTTGGCATAGCCACAGATGCATCCGTCCAGGTAATCAAATCTGTTGAGTAACGAGACGGGATTTTACTTCCTGTCATAAATATCCAATAGGTACTTCCACTTTTAACAATTGTACTGGGATCATGAATACCTATAGATCCTTTTAACAACTGTGCAGAGGCAGTGTGTACATGTACTAGGGTTGTTAAGATAAGACTAACACTCAATAAGGTGTTAAAAAAGTGTTTGTGTGACATAGTACTTTACTGAAATGAAGTAAAACAGTAACCTACAGTGAGGTTTGCAGGATGGAAATAATGAAATAGATTGTTTGTCTCACCTATTCCATTACTTTTTGTTTTGTATGGCAATGGATAGTATGCTAAAAGCCTCCTACCCCATTCTTCCTTCATTTGAAGGAAGGAATTTCAGTAACTATAACTCGTATTTATAAGGTCTTTTTCTTGCCCCATATCCCCAATCCTTGTTTATTGATACCAGAAAAAACAATGGTTGGACGTTTATTTTCCCAATCCCATTCTCGCCAGATCAATAACTCCAGTTTCTCTTTTGTAGCGGAGTTAACAACTTCCAGCGATTGACCACTCAATTTCCAATACATATCTTTCTGATTTTTCACGTTTCCATTGACCAATAATTCCACTAGTTTTGAGTTATTAAATAGGGTTGTATCATATTTCCATCCACCACGTATTTGTCCCTGCCAGAGTTGAGTCTTATCAGCGATTTCTGTTAACTCAATCTGTTCCCACTCTCCAATGAGTTCTTTCTTTTCTATTTTACGTTGTGGCACATTTGCATATCGTTCAGGAGAAACCACAGGCCAGCCATCTTTTGTCCAGTTCATTTTCCGTACATGCAATACCATTGGTTGATTAGTCGGTGCCAGACGTCCCTGGTGCAGCATGTAATAGGCTCCGTTATCATTAATGACACTACAATGTCCTACTCCAGCCCAACCTGCATGATTTTGAAAACGATAGGCATAGGTCAGTATGGGATAGTTATTGGTAGTATCGGCCATATTTCTGCCATTCCTATCACAATAAGGCCCCTCCGGTTTATCGGCCCTACCTACCCGTACATTATAATGAGTAAACAAAGCATCATACGAAACAAACAAGTAATACTTTTTAAACTGAGGATTGTATATCACTTCTGGCGCTTCCACAACACGACTCTTCGTATCTGCCCTATTCACAACCAGATGCCCCAGATCTCCTTCTTTAACAGGAAGTCCGGTAACGGGATTGAGTTCGACACAGTATAGCCCACCAAAATAAGAACCATACAACATCCACTGTTTCTTATTGGCAACGTCATCGACAATAGTTGGATCTATGGCATTCATCAAGCTTGTCGAATCTGTTTTTACCACATCTCCTGCCGGAGTCCAGGGGCCAGTAGGTGATGTACTGGTAGCGAGTCCGATATAAGAAGTCTTTTTTCCAAAAAGAGATACAGCATAGTACATCCTGAAAGTATTGCCTTGTTTCAACACATAGGGAGCCCAGACGTTCTGGGGCTCTTTCCCTCCGCTGACAGATCGTATATGCTGTATAGCCTCATCGGGAATCTTATCCAATGCCCATCCCAGAAATTCCCAGTGTACCAGATCTTTGGAACGACGCACCTGAATATTTCCCTGCTTTACTTGCGGATTTTTTCGTTCAGCATTTCTGGGAAAATAAATAGCATCCGTGGAGTAGACATAATAGTACTCCCCTACTTTGATACAGGAAGGGTCATGGACATTATACCCTGCCCATTCTTTATAATGATCCAATCCGGCAATGTCTGTATAATCGTCTTTTATCTGTGGATCTAAGGTTTGTGTTTGTGCAAAGCCTCTCATGAAAGATCCCACTAACCAGAATAAAAATATGATTCGAATTTTTAGAGTCATTTTAGGTAGAAGATTAATGCAATTGGAGAAAGAATTTTACTTCTTTCCCCAGATTGCTTTTCCATTGGCATCTAATCCGGTAAATACGAGGCAAGCTTTTTTGTTTTCCCAATCTCTTCCACGCTCAACATATACTTTGGTAGTTGCACCACTCTGAGTTAGTGAAAGCCAGGGAGCTGTATATGTCCACTTAGTATTTGAAGCATCATTGATGGTACCATCGGCATTTAATTTTACTAAAACAGACGTCTGAAAATCAGGAGATACTTGTTCAACTGAATACCCCGGAACAACCTGATAATTTAACGTAATCTGCTCCCATTCTCCTGCCAGTTCTGAAGTAGCAATGGTTTTCTGTTCAGTAGCAGCATATCGTTCAGGAGAAACCACAGGCCATCCATCTTCTGTCCAGAACATTTTTCGCACATGCAGCACCATAAAGTATTTATCAATGCCAGGTCGTCCCTGATGTGCCATATAAAACTGATCACCAGTTTGAAAAACGGAACAATGAGAGGTCCCCTGCCAGCCACTATGTCCATTGAACTTATAGGGAGCTACAATCATTGGGATATTATCCTGTTCCAGATTCATGTCATTTCCATTGAAATCAAGGAAAGGACCTTCAGGAGAATCTGCTCGACCGACTCGTACATTGTACTTGGTTTCCAGCCAGTCGTATGCGATAAACAAATAATATTTTTTGAAGGTGCTGTTATAAATAATCTCAGGCCCTTCAATATTTCCATTGACAACTCCTCCTGTAAAACCACGTTGAGCCACCCGGGTACCTTTTGAACTCGTATTGGCAGCTAGTCCTGTTGTGGCATTGAGTTTCAGGATATAAATACCATCCCAGGCTGATCCATAATACATCCAGTGTTGTCCCTGCTGATCAATTAGTACAGTAGGGTCAATCGCATTAGTTTGTATAGTAGTAGTGTTCAGTGATGTTACAACCAATCCTTTTTCCGTCCATGGGCCTGTAGGTGATGTAGCGGTTGCCAGACCAATTACACTCAATCTGGGAGTAGAAGAGGAAAGAGAATAATACAATCTGAATTCACTGCCAACCTTTATAATATAAGGAGCCCAGAGAGATTGAAAAGGCGTTCCACCATTCTGCATAATGAAAGCAGATCCTTTAGCAGGTAATCCATTAAACACCCAGCCTACAAACTGCCAGTCAACCAAATCCTTCGAACGTCTGACCTGAATTCCAGCAGGAACAGTGATGCCATATCCTGCGTCTGTACTATAACAGTAATAATAATCTCCTTCTTTTATAATGGATGGATCATGCGTATTGTATGGTCCCCACTTATATCGGTATTCATAGGCAGATATACTGGCATAGGTATCTGTAAGCTGGTCTATATTAAAGACTGGGTTAGTTGTAGTTGTAGTATCTTTGCCACCAGGCGTTACGTCGGCTTCTTTTTTACAGCAATACAAACAACTATAAACCAAAAGCCATACAAGCAGAAGCTGCTTTGGTAGTATATTTTTCATACGCTTTGAATAGGTTTATGCAGGATAGCTGATTAGCTGGTTTATCAATTCAATAAGTATTGAGAGAAGAAGCAAAGAACCACCTCTCCTTTCTGAGTGGAAGGACAATCTGACCAGAGTAAAAGTACATACTCTGGTCAGGAGCTAAATTTTGAAAAACAGATCTTAATTTGCCGGATTAGGCAATAGGTTTTTATTCACATCCAGTTCTGTTTGAGGAATAGGCAAGTATTCATTACCAGCTGTCCATGTATTAAAATCCGGATCATGAGTTTTTAACATAGTCAGTTTGTCTGCATCATACAACCATCCCCAACGAATGATATCATTGATACGTTGTCCTTCACTGGCAAACTCAAGTGCTCTCTCATGTGCAATCTGATCTCTCATCTGAGTTTGTGCCAGATTAGGTTTTGAAGCAACTAGATCAGGTAGATTTGCTCTGTCTCTTACTTGCTGAATATATGGATAGGCAGCAGCAGTTTGGCCCAACTCGTTCAAAGCTTCTGCATACATCAGAAGAATATCTGCATAACGTAGTACACGATAGTTGATGCCTGAATTCAAATCATACTCATTAGCCACCCCCAATCCATCATTGGTATATTTTCTTGGGTAAATTTTATTGGTAGCATAGGGCCATGGATTTCCATATACAGTGGTAGAATTGTCATCTGGCTCATAAGAAGCAATGGTTGCCAGCAAACGAGGATCAGTTTTACCATCCTTAGTCTTTTCCTGTTTGTATTCGTTGTAAATCCAGGTGGTGGGTAAAAAGTCAGACCAACCATAGCCATCCGCACCATAGGTACAAGCCTGTCCGGAAACCTGTTTCCAGCTGGAGGTTGGATCTCCACCCCAATTTGGCACTGAACCTCCTACCTCATTCGGACCAGCAAACTGAACTTCAAATAATGACTCAGAGTTGTTTTCATTGCTGGCAGTGAAATTATCTCTATAATTAGAGACCAGACTATAAATATTTAATTCAGGTCCATTAATTAGCAGATTAAACTGATCTGCGGCATTCTGCCATTGTTTCCTGTACAGGTAGGCTTTTCCCAGCATTCCTGTTGCTGCTCCTTTGGTTGCACGGCCAATCTGACCCATATCGGCTCCACTCACATTAGCATACGAAATGGGTAGAAGATCCTTAGCCTCCTGGAAATCTTCAATAATCTGTGCCCATATTTGTTCTTCTGTAGCAGTAGCAGGATACGAATCCTCAGAACCTTTTGGTGTTTGTATAATCAGAGGTACTACTTTATATAGGTTGGCCAGATTAAAATAGGCTAATCCACGCAAGAAATGAGCTTGACCTATGATGCGCTTTTGCAAATCAGCATCCATGTCAATTGCCGGAACTTTTTCCAGCACTTGGTTAGCTCTCCAGATCAATTGATACCATGCACCCCATACCCACTGTACAGGAGCTGATGTAGTAGGAATGCTAAAGTTTGACACCTGTACATAATCTACCCATGGACTATCGCCTCGCATATCATCTCCCCTCGCATCTGATAGAGCAGGAGTCATACGCATATAAGTACCATCAATGATTAGACTATTGTAAATTGCATCACAACCAGCCAGAGCCTGACTTTCAGTTTGCCAGAATGTACCAGTTGTTGCATTATTAGGATCTCTCAGATCTAACCGATCACTGCATCCCATCATTGCCAATAGAAGAAAGAAAGTATATTTTAACTTATTCATATCAGTTTCAGTAAAGAATGTTTGAGATTGTATTAAAAGCCTACTTGTACACCCAGCAGAACTGTTCTGGGCTTTGGAAAAGACCCATAGTCAAAACCAGGGTTCCAGGTTCCGGAGGTGAAGTCAGGATTGTATCCCTTGTATGCCTGAAAACTGTATAAGTTCTGTCCTGTAATGTATATCCGCGCATTTGAAATACCTTTAATCAGATTTTCGGGGAGTTTGTAGCCAAGAGACACTGTATTGATACGCAGATACGTACCACTTTGTAACCAACCTTTGCGGTCAGAATCTCTCTGATTATTGTTCGGATCACCAGCAGCCAACCGTGGGTATTCATTGTTTGGATTGGTCGGTGTCCAACGATTCAGTGCATCTTTGTGGTAATTTATATAATCCGTAGTATGCATTAAATCACGGTACAAGCGACTGTTTATCTTATTCCCCCCACTTCCGGATGCGAAAAAAGTAAAGTCAAAATTCTTATACTGGGCAGAGAAGTTCATACCATAATAAATAGTTGGCAAAGCACTTCCCAGATAGGTTCTGTCATCTTCATTAATAACATTATCGTTATTAATGTCTTTGTACTTCAGGTCACCAGGTGCAGTGCCAGCTTCCTGAGTAGCGTGGTTGTCAATCTCTTCCTGATTCTGGAAAACACCTTCCACTTTGTAGCCGAAATGCTTTCCAACCTCTCCTCCTACCTGTGTTTTGGCTCCTGTGCCATATACAGGTTCATCATTAGCACCCAGTGCAAGAACTTTATTTTTTAGTGTATAGGCATTGGCAGCTATATCAAATTTAAAGTCACCTGTTGTTTTATGATAGCCTACAGAAAATTCAACCCCATAGTTTCGTAAGCTTGCTGCATTAACAGTAGGAATGTTAGTAGCCCCAGTTGAAGTAGGAATAGGTACACCTAACAAGGCATCAGTCGTCTTATTGTTATAATACTCTACTGTAAGATCAAACTTTCCATTTAAAAAAGTTGCATCTAACCCAATATTGCTGGACGTTTTGCTTTCCCATTTAATAGTTTCAGAAACTAACTGTGTCTGAGTAGCCCCTGTCACTTTTGTACCGCCAAAATTATAAACCACATTGGAGTTAATAATACTATAGTACAAATAGTTAGGAATGTTTTCATTACCGAGTTGACCATAGCTACCTCTAAGTTTTAAATCTGAAATAAAGGGAAGATTTAGGTTCTGAAAAAATTTCTCATTGTGTAGTTTCCAACCTAAAGCTACAGACGAAAAATCTCCATATCGATTGACAGAGGCAAAACGGGAGGAACCATCTCTTCGAATTGTGGCCGTAAGTAAATACCGATCATCAAAACTATAGTTTAACCGTCCCAGAAAAGAATATATCGCGTTTTCCTCTATTCTCGAACTTACTGTTTGGAGTGAAGATCCATTTCCAAGAGTTGGATAATAAGGTTCAGTAAATCCTTCAGCATGTCCTCCTCTAAATAAGTAGTCTCCTTTCTGAAACATCTGGCCAGCCAAAATTGCTAACGTGTGCTTTTCAAATGTTTTTTCATAGTTCAATGTATTTTCAACCAATCCTGTTGAGAATACACGGGAGTTATCGTCAAGTTTGGCAATAGAGGATTGAAAAAAATATCCAAGGTCAAAGACGGGCTGAAAATAGTAGTCTCTGGTAATTGTACGGTCATAGCTCAGATTTAACTTGTACTTCAGGTTATGACCACTATTTTTCAAAAGTTTTACTTCTGTATATACATTGGCAAATGTTCTGTCTACATCTACATAATTATTAATTAACCTGTTAAGTCCAATGACATTCAATGAAATGGCTTTTTCAATAATAGAAGATGTTCCTCCATATCCTCCTTTACGATTTGAATCATATATCGGCATTGTAGGAATAGCCATCACCAGATCACCAACTAATGGAGGACGTCCCCCAGCTAGAAAATTGGCAGAATTGGTTAATGCATTTTCATGTGAATGGGTGTAATACAGCGATTCTCCAATCTTAAATATTCCTTTTTCAGATTCCGAGTTTGCACGTATTGAATATCGGTCGTAGGTTGGACCTTTACCTACCAATGTGCCGTTGCTGGAGAAATAATCTGCAGAGAAACTATACATGGTAGTCTTACTGCCTCCTGAAAAGTTAAGACTATGGTTTTGACGAGTTCCAGTCTTTAAACCTTCTTTCTGCCAGTCAGTATCAATATTTGAGATGTAGGCAGGATCATTGGGATCATTTCCTGGTGCCAAAGGTTGTCCTCCATTTGTTTGGGATTCATTATTCAGCATTTGGTATTGTTCCCGTTGTGTCACCGGAATAATCTGCCACACTTTATCAACACCAAAGTAGCCACTGTATTCTACTTTCAGAGGAGTATCTTTTTTACCTCTTTTAGTAGTAATGATAATAACCCCATTAGCAGCACGTGATCCATAAATAGCACCGGCTGAAGCATCTTTTAACACCTGAATGGACTCTACATCATTCGGATTAAAATCACGCGGGGAAGTACCAACAGGCACTCCATCAATTACATACAAGGGCTCTATATTTCCAAATGTACCAACACCACGTATTTTCACACTTGGGGCAGCACCAGGCTGTCCATCACTAGTAACAGCGACACCGGGTGCACGTCCCTGCAATAACTGTGCAACATCATTGGTTGCAAATTTTTTAACTTCTTCAGCTTTTACAACTGCAATTGAACCTGTCAAATCTGATTTTTTCTGTGTACCATATCCAACTACGACCACTTCTGACAATGCCTTGATATCAGGTATCAATTGGACATCTATCTGTGTTCTACTACCAACAGTTACCTCTTCTGTTGTATATCCGATAAAAGTAAATACCAACACAACACTGCCTGTATTATCAGGTATAGAGATTGAGTATTTTCCCTGTGCATCGGTAGTGGTACCGGTTGCAGTACCTTTTAGTACTACGCTTACTCCTGGTAATGCCTGGTTATTGTCATCGACAACAGTTCCTGTTATTACAGTTGCTTGAGGTTGTGCTACTTTGTTCCCAGTCTCCGTCTTTCTGAATTCGTTTTGAGAGGTTACATGGATATAAGTGTTGACCTGTTTAAACTGAAAATTGGCACTTTTAGCCAGGATGTTCAGAATTTCTGTCAAGGTTTTATTTTCTGCATTGACAGATACCAGTTGCTTAATATTCAGATACGCATCATTATACGTAAAGTGATAGCTGGTCTTATCTTCGATAATCTTAAATACCTCACCTAAGGTTGCATTTTCAACCTTTATTGTAAGTCGGGCATCATTTAAATCCTTACTCTGGGCTTGTAAGAGACCTAAAAACAAAAAAAACAGGGCAAAAAGACTCAGTACCGACCCTTTTTGAGACAAGGGACGGGATATGATAAAACTTTTCATAAATTTGTTTTGAGTTTGGTTTACTGATAGGTAGATCTCACTTGACTTGTCATCTATAAATCAGACGCCAATCCTTTACAGATGACATACATCAGGAGTTAACACACTTGTGTTAGCTCCTTTTTTTAACTCGAATCAGAAGAGTAGGAATAGTGCATAGACTGGATATGAATAAACTAGGGTTTAATTAGAAATAATGACTTTATCTTTATCAATCCTGAACTGAAAGCGAGAAGTAAAAGCAATTCCTGTCAATACATTTTCCAGACTTTCATTTTTAAACTCTCCACTGTAACGCCCCTTCAGTAAAGTATTAGGTGCTACAACTATATGTACACCATATCGTTCTTCAAGGGTTTTGAATACATATTCAAAATTATCCTGTTCAAAAAGTAGAATTCCATCTTTCCAGCCAATTACCTTCTTGGGATTAAAAGAGGTTTTCCGAATCGTATTCTCTGCCATACCAATCTCCCCTGGTAGTAGAATAGCTTTTTGTTGTTTACTTCGAAACTGCACTTTACCTGTCATCACGGCCACTGAATATTCATTCTTTCTTGCCCTCACATTAAAGGAGGTTCCTAATACGGTAGTTTCTGTATGGTTTGTATGAATAATAAAAGGATGTTCTGCATCTTTTTTCACTTCAAAAAAAGCCTCACCTTCAAGCTTTACTTCTCGTCTCTTTCCCCAGAATCGAGCTGGATAGATCAGCTTACTTTGAGAGTTCATTGTGACTACAGAACCATCAGGTAATCGTACTTTCTTTTGCTGAATCTTGCTGGTCAGTTCCTGCAAATCTCTTATAGACCACATCCACCAACTCACTCCAGAACCAATCAGAATTACTATAGAAGCTGCAGCTACCCAAATAGAAGGTCTAAATCTTAAGATATTATTATTTTCTTTGTCTTCTGAAGCTTCTGGTATTCTCATTTGCCTCTCAAACTGAAGAATATTGGCCAGCATAGTATCTGATTCATACTTTGTCAGTTCATAGGTTTTCTCATAGGTTATTCCACTAACTATATTTCTGGCAATTGATACTTCTTTCTCATATTCGGGGTGCATCAAACACCATTGCTCCCAAAAAACAGTCGTTTGTTCATCCGGATTTTTTATCCACTTAATAAAAGATTCATCAACAAGCAACTCGTCAATTTTTAGCTGATTTACATACATAGTTTCTCGGTTTCATATATAGAAAGACACAAGGTGTTCAAATGCCCATACCAAAACTCAAAAAAATTTTATCGTATAAGGAAATAATTTTATTTAGGGTATTTCTAGTTCAATAATTTGACCTTTAACAAGGTGAAATAAAACTATTTACATAGCTTCGGTCAGCTAGGGATTTATTTTTTTAGGACTATTCATAGTTTTTTTAAAAAATATTCTATAGGTTTGTAGTAAGCCTTTTCGGCTATTTTTTATACACAAAAATGTGTAAAAATGACACAATCCTACTGCATATGATAATACCTTTACACGATGAGGAGCAACTCTGGAAAGAGTTTAGAATGGGCAGTAATGAAGCATTGACTACTATATATAGTCAATATGTGGGTAAATTATATACCTATGGTCGGCAGTTCACCTCCAATGGTGAACTGGTAAGAGATTGTATACAGGATTTATTCTGTGAATTAATTCAAAACCGTAAAAACCTTGGATCAACAACATCTATAAAATTTTATCTTTTAGCTTGCGTCCGTAATAAACTAACCAGAGCCATTAAAAAAAACGGAAAGCATTCGCATTTGGATGATATTGAAGAAGGCAATGGATTTGGAGTAGAGTTTCTGGTTCAAAATGAAGCTTTTGTTGAATATTTTAATCTGGAAACAAAGCATACTATAGAAAATGCATTTAATAAATTACCTATTAAACAACGAGAAGCTGTTATCCTTTACTTTTACGAAAATCTCAGTTACCAAGAGATTACGGATATTATGCAAATAGGTAAAGTAAAATCTACCCGTGCATTAATTTATCGTTCTTTAGAGTCTTTATCTTCATTATTATACAATTTCAAGTTACACTCTGAACTCGCCTGAGCAATTGTTTAAAGTTAAAAACACTAAAACAATTGCTCAATGAATGCGATTGACTATTCTTTCCCTACAACTGATGTTAGACAAATCTTGTGTGCATAGTCTATAACTGTCAAATGTTTTGCCGAGAATTCAGTTTGAAAAATATTTTGCCGTGAATAAAGCGTAATAGGAAAAGTAATCGGAGTTCTGGTCAAAATAGAAATTATGGTGAATAATGCACGGAAACAAAACTATTGTGATTAAAAAGCAATCTTTCAGCTAATGAGTGATACAATCCTGTACTTACTAAAAAATAATTTGCAGTAACTTCCTTGCCTTAACATTTGAATAGCTTAGGCCTTTTCTTCTATCTGACTGAGATTGATCCCTCTTATAAAATAAAGTTCCTATTTAGTAATAGAAGCATTCATCTGGTCAAAAGTAGACTTAGTCACTGTAAACATAGTACCATGACGTACACCTTCAGGAAATTTAACTTTATCAGATACATCCTCCCAGTTTTCCATATCTGTTGATCTAACAGCCCCATAAACATGTTGTGTATATTTATCAAAATACAAATACGTATACTCTCCTACTTGTAAGGGGGAAGGGCCTTCAGCCCAATATTTACCTGTAATCGGTCCTGACACTTCTACTGGATAAGGTCCAGCTGCATTTCGGGAACGGGTGATGCGGATATTTTTCTGAGGAGGATTGGGGTTTTCATTCTTGACAAACATGTAGTACCATTTGCCTTTCTGGAAGATTGTGGCATCAATTGCACTAAAGTCTGGATTGAAAAACATTTCGGTTTTACTGAAGGTTTTAAAATCTTTTGTGGTCACATAATAAATCCGATGATTTAAACCTTTTTCATTTTCAGAATCTGCTATATCTGAATGCCGACCAGGAATGGTTGTAGCCCAGAAAATGAGAAACTGCTTAGTTTTTTTATCATAAAATACTTCAGGAGCCCAGCTGTTTTTAGCTGTGGGCTCGTGTTCCATAACAGGAATTGCTTTCTGTTCAGACCAATGCATCAGATCTTTGGAAGATGCATACCCGATAATCTGATCATTCCATCCACTTGTCCATACCATATGATAGGTACCATCTGCTCCCTGAGCAATACAGGGATCACGCATAAGTTTGTCTTTTCCTACAGTCGGTTGTAGAAATGATTTGCCATCATTTAACTTTTGCCACGTTAGTCCATCCTGGCTATAGGCAAAGTGTAATCCATCTTGTCCGTTATCAACAAAATAGGAAAACAAATAGACTTCATTCTGTGCATTACTATATTGAATGTGCAGAAACAAAATACTCAAAAATAAAAAGAGTCGATTTGAAAAGATAGTCATTGATAAGCAATAGAATCAAAATGGTCGATCAAAATAGATTTGTGTCATATACACACAATATGCAATATGGAACAATCCGGATAAGAAGTAATGCTTCTCATCCGGATTTATTTTACTCGATTAGCTAACAAGCTGATTATGACTTTTTACCTTTCTTCTTCTGAAGCCATGCATTATATCGTAATAAACCTTCCAGATAATAATAATCGGCATATACTAATGGTACATCTACCTCACTGTGTTGTGGTTTATGTCCTACACTATGCATCAAAATGAAGTTGTTGTTCTTCCCTATAGGAGCCAGATAAGCAGGAGAAGACAGACTTTTCAGCATTTCTATGGCATTTTTTACATATATATCTCCTTTTTTGGAATACTCTGCCAGTTCAAACAACGCAGAAGAAGCAATGGCAGCCGCAGACGCATCCCGTTCTTCATTTGGGATATTGGGAGCATTATAATCCCAGTAAGGAACCTTATCTTTTGGCAGGTTTGGATGATTGAGAATAAAGTCAGCAATATTTTCCGCTTCTTTCAGATAAACCGGATTTTTGGTCTCTCTATACATGACCACATATCCATACAATCCCCATGATTGTCCACGTCCCCAGGCAGACTCATCTGCATAACCCTGAGCCGTTTTTTTAGCCAGTACTTTTCCTCCTTTGTCGTAACATACTACATGGTAGCTGCTATTATCTTTCCGGTAATGGTTTTTAATAGTACTATCTGCATGTGAAAGACATATGTTATAAAACTCTTTATTACCAGATTCTTTCGCAGCCCAGAAAAGGAACTCCAGATTCATCATATTATCAATAATGACTGGATAATCATAATTGGCAAACTTCTCCCAAGACTTAATCACACCATATTCCGGATGGAAACGGGTTGCCAGCGATTTGGCTCCAGTCAGCATGATGTCTTTGTATGTTTCATTTTTAGTCAGTCGGTAGCCATTTCCAAAGGGGCAATACAACATAAATCCTAAGTCATGAGTAGTTGTGTTATTTTTCTCTTTCTCTACAGCCATCGACCATTTGTGAGCAGCATCTTTCCATTTGGGATCTTTTGTGTATTCATATAAATACCAGAGAGAGCCTCCAAAGAATCCGCTACACCACCAGGAAGAAGCCATATCCCGAGGTGAGCCATCAGCATTGGACGACTGGGGGAACTTAGTAATATCAGGGTGGCTTTTTAATAACAACTCATATTGCTGAGCAGCCAGCGTAAATTGTTTTTTAACATCGACAGCATTTTGACCAGCGACAAACTGAATCAAGCAAAACAGGTATACGACCACTAAAAGTTTTTTCATAGAGATTGGCAAAGTTGTAAGGGATTACTAAACGTAGAGTAAGAAGAAATCAATCAAACAATATTACTAAAAACGGGCTACTGCGCCCAAACTAATACAATTTTTAAAACAAATTACAGGACATTTCTACTAATAGGTATAGCCATTGGGTCCTATCTTTTACCAAAGGTTGTGTAAGATCATGGTATAATATCCAATCATATGCCCATTTTTTGTCACAGAGAGCCCAACTACATGATAAATCCATATAAAATTATCATCTTTGCACTCCAAATAGGTCCTTTGCTTAATCAAAGGACTTTGTAAACACACTATTCCGATTTAGTACATACTCCAGAAACACTTCGTAGAGTATGAGATTCGAAAAGTAACAGACATGACTCTCGAACAAACCTTACAAACACAGATTAGCCAGGCTCTCAGTGAGCTTTTTTCCATTCAGGTCCCTTCCGAAGAAGTATTGCTTCAGGCAACTCGGAAAGACTTTGAAGGTTCACATACATTTGTCACCTTTCAAATTGCCAAACAAGTCCGAAAAAGCCCAGTAGAAGTGGGTCAGCAACTGGGTGACTATCTTCAGCAGAAAGGAACTGCAGTAAGCCGCTTCAATGTAGTACAAGGTTTTCTGAACCTGGTACTATCCGATGCGGTATGGATTGAGTTATTTAAATCTATACAGGCAAATACATCTTATGGATTTCAACCTGCTAATGGACAGAAGGTAATGGTAGAGTATTCGTCTCCGAATACAAACAAGCCATTACACTTGGGACATTTGCGTAATAACTTTTTGGGTTATTCTATTGCTCAGATCCTGAAAGCGAACGGATACGAAGTAATGAAGACCAACATTGTCAATGACAGAGGGATTCATATTTGTAAGTCCATGTTAGCCTATCAGAAGTTTGGCAATGGTGAAACACCAGAAAGCTCTAATACGAAAGGAGATAAACTAGTTGGGAAATACTATGTTGAGTTTGATAAACAACTTAAAAATCAAACCCAGCCATTTTTACAGGAAGCATATAATCAAACATTTACATCTTATAGTGAAGCGGAACAGACAGTTATAAAGAAATCACTGGAGAAAATTGAGAAATTAGAAGGATTTGTTCCTCCTCTAAAAGCAAAAATTGATAAGACTCAATTAAATACTGAGTTTGCAGAACTGCTAACAGAATGGGAAGCCGGAGTAGAAAAAACCTCATCTATAATCAAAGAACTAGAAACTATTGAAGGTCTGAAAGGTGCCGAAAAGGAGCTGTTAGCTACTTTTCGGAAAATCAATAAATTGGAAGGAGAAATAAATGATGCGAAGGATGAGATAAAGGGAATAGCTCAAAATAAAACTGAGATAATGAAAGAAGCTCAGCAAATGCTTTTGAAGTGGGAACAGGGAGATCCGGAAACAGTTGCTTTATGGAAAAAAATGAATGGTTGGGTATATGTTGGGTTTGATGTCACCTATAAGCGTATGGGAGTTGATTTTGATAAGTTTTATTATGAGTCAAATACATATCTTCTAGGGAAAGAGATTGTAAATGAAGGACTAGAGAAAGGAATTTTCTTCAAGAAAGAAAATGGTTCTGTATGGATTGATCTGACAGATGTTGGTTTGGATGAAAAACTTCTGCTACGCGGTGATGGAACATCTGTATACATAACTCAAGACTTGGGATTAGCAGATCTAAAACATGCCGATTTCCCAATGAACAAGTCTGTATATGTAGTAGGAAACGAACAAGACTATCACTTCAAAGTATTATTCTCCATTTTACAGAAATTAGGTCGCCCTTATTCGGAAGGATTATATCATCTTTCTTATGGGATGGTAGATCTGCCTTCAGGTAAAATGAAGTCACGCGAAGGAACAGTAGTGGATGCAGATGATCTAATGAATGAGATGGTAGAAACGGCAGAAAAGCGTTCTGAAGCATTAAGTAAAGTAGCGGAGTTTCCAGAAGAAGAAAGAAATCAGTTATTTAACATGTTAGGGATTGGTGCATTGAAATATTTTCTACTAAAGGTAGATCCAGTAAAAAGGATGCTGTTTAATCCAGAAAAATCTATTGATTTACAAGGAAATACTGCAACTTTTATCCAATTTAACCATGCACGTATTTCATCAATTCTTCGTAAAGCAAAAGAACTAGAACCTTTGGCAGATATTTCTCAACTAAATCAATTACATGAAGCTGAAAAAACTGTAGTTGCGTTGTTAAATGAATTTCCTATTGTTATAGAGAAAGCAGGTAAAGAATACGCACCTTCTTTAATTGCAAATTATATATATGATTTGACTAAAGAATATAGTCGTTTCTATACAGAATTATCTATTTTCCAAGCCGATACTCCAGAACAAATGAGTTTTCGGGTAGCTTTGTCTGCGGAAGTAGGTAAAGTAATTAAGAAAGGTATGAATCTTCTGGGTATTCAGGTGCCAGACCGTATGTAGTTACGAAAGCTGGATACCTACAAATCTCCACAAGAGACTCAACTCTTGTGGAGCATTCCATACACGCTATGAAAAATCTTTTTGCAGGTCTTCTTTTTGCAGCACTGTGGGCATCTGCTTCTGCTGCAACTAAATTTGGTATTCAGTCAGTACATCCTCTGTTTTTAAGCAATGTGCGTTTTTTTTTGGCAGGAGCACTCCTATTATCCATTGCCTATGGTATCCAGAAAAACAAGTTACCAACCACTCGTGAATGGAAACAACTCGCCATCTATGGTCTTCTCAATGTAGCGATTTACCTGGGCTGTTTTTCATGGGCTATGCAGTATGCCTCAGCCGGAATTGGTAGTCTATCTACAGCAACAAGTCCATTATTAATCAGCATACTGTCTGCTTTATGGCTACGTCGACCTATTCGCTGGCAAGAAGCCCTCGGATTGCTGTTGGGAATGATAGGTGTATCGTGTGCTGTCTATCCATTACTACAGAATAGCTATGCCCGGTGGGAAGGAATTGTGATTTTGGCTGTAAGTATGCTCTCTTATGCCATTGGAACCATCTATTATTCCAGCCGCCAATGGAGTCTTTCACTCATTGCCATTAATGGTTGGCAGGTCTTATTTGGAGGTTTGTGGATATTACCTGTAACCTTACTAGTGACCAACTGGTCAACCAATCAATATAACACAGCATTCTGGGGTTCTATTGCCTGGCTGGCAGTGGTAGTTTCAATTGGCGCCGTTCAGCTATGGCTTTATCTACTTAGAGTAGATCCTGTCAAAGCTTCTTTATGGCTATTCCTATGTCCTATTTTTGGTTTTGTATATGCTTCTTGGCTGCTTAACGAACCCATTACGATATATACTTTTATAGGAACAGGCTTGGTTATTTTGGGTTTGTCTATTGCCTGGAAAAAGAAATCCTGATGGACTATTGAAAAGATTAGTAATAAGCAGTCTACAATAAGAAACTTTTCTTACAAAAAAAGTATTATTTTGCAAACGAAGCCTCTCCACGAAACCTTTTGATTACTTATAAGTTATATACCTACTTACTCTAAAATCAAAAACACTTATGAAAGCACTTCTTTTAGTAGTCACATTTATCACATTATCTTCCTGTTTTATGTTTACGGAGCAAAAATCCCGCCCAGAGGCAGCATCGGCTCCAGCCAAATCATTTTATGATTTCAAGATGAAAGCCATTGATGGCAAAGAAATTGACTTCAAAAAATATAAAGGCAAGAAGTTATTGATTGTGAACACAGCTTCGAAATGTGGTTTTACCAAACAATATGAAGCGTTAGAGCAATTGCATGAAAAATATGGCGACAAAGTAGTAATCCTTGGCTTTCCTGCCAATAACTTTGGAGGACAGGAACCAGGTTCAAATGGAGAAATTCAGGAGTTCTGCAAAAAGAATTATGGTGTTAAATTTCAGATGTTTGAAAAAATCTCTGTAACTGGAGAAGACCAGCATCCTTTGTATCAGTGGCTTTCTAAAAAAGATTTGAATGGCTGGAATGATCAGGCTCCAAGCTGGAACTTCTGTAAATATCTGATCAATGAAAACGGTGAATTGGTTAAATTTTATCCATCTAAAGTAGAACCTCTGGATAAGGATTTATTATCTGCCATAGGTGCATAGAAAGAATCAACTTTATAAAAGAAAACCTCCCTTATCAGGAGGTTTTTTTATGCTCGATAACGCAACTTATAAAACAATCTTAAACTCTTTTCTTTGAACCAGGTACAATCTTTCTTGGTGATGGTTTCATAGACAAATACACCAACCAACAAAACATACAGAAGTCCCACACAGGTGTATTTCAGTACAGGAATCAGAATTCCCCAGATAACAACATACAGCACACATAAGACAAGGAGCTCGATCATAGTGAATAGTATTTAACAGGTATATTGTTAATGAGAAAAGTACAAATAAGTAACCTAATCATTCAAAAATCAGCTTAATCCCAGAGAATCAATTACATATAGTTATCAAGCATCTATTGTTTCCAGTATCTATTCTGCAATATTTGTATCCGGATAAAAAAGTCCCCAAATTTGCATTCTTATACAGGAGGTAAATATTTAATACAAAGCCCTCCTTCAGTAACTTTTTGTAGAATATATTTTCAACTTTATATAGTCGTGGCAGCATCATTAAGTACCTGGGTTTCAGCTTTTCGTTTACGTACACTTCCCTTAGCCCTGGCAAGTATCGGAATGGGAAGTTTTCTGGCAGCATCTGTTCATCAGTTTAATGGAGTCGTATTTGGTTTATGTGCATTGACTACCATACTGCTTCAGGTATTATCTAATCTTGCGAACGACTACGGTGACTCTATTCATGGAGCGGATAGTGTAGAACGGAAAGGTCCCCTGCGGGCAGTGCAGGCAGGTCATATTTCATCCCACGCCATGCGTAATGCAGTAATTTTATTCTCGGTACTCTCACTTCTTACAGGGCTTGGGCTTCTCTATGTAGCTCTTAAAGATGCACTGGTACAAACCTTCGTAACCTTCTTTGGACTAGGTATTTTATCTATTATTGCCGCAATTACCTATACAGCTGGTAAAAAACCTTACGGTTATGCAGGATTGGGTGATATCTCCGTTTTGATTTTCTTTGGGTATGTAGCTACGTTAGGTACGTTTTATTTATACACACACACAATCGATTGGATTAATCTGCTACCTGCCACAGCAACGGGTTTTCTTTCAGTAGGTGTATTGAATGTAAACAATATCAGGGATATTGAATCAGATCGTAATGCAGGCAAGTTTTCAATCCCTGTTCGTATTGGACGTAGTAAGGCAGTTATTTATCACTGGTTATTATTATCTCTGGCTATGCTATGTGCCATCATATATGTTATAGCGACTTACCATAGCCCATGGCAGTTTTTATTTCTCCTTGTCACTCCTCTTCTTATTAAAATTGGCCGAGGAGTATCTAAAGACAGTCATATAGATCCTTATCTGAAACAAATGGCTTTGACAACATTACTCTTTGTAATTTTATTTGGTATTGGCCAATTACTCTAAACAGGAATATTTTACAGATTAATTTAGATCTACACTCATGTTATTTACCAGTAGCAGTTTTTTTATACTCTTATTTATTACTTTTATTTTATATTATCTCCCAATTTTTTCCAGATATCAGGTTACTATACTTATTATTTCAAGCCTTATATTTTACTCTTACGAACAACCAGTACTGCTTTCCTTATTATTGTTTTCTGCAACCATAAATATAGTAACCAGTTACTATGTTATTTATGGAATACCTCAGAGGCGTAAAACAATAGCAACAACAGGGGTTATATTTAATCTTATAATACTTGCCTTTTTCAAATACAGTCCTCTTTTTGCATCTACTTTTCTGAATACCAATGATTCTATCGGTCATTTTTTATTGACAATTCCACTTCCAATCGGTATTTCTTTTTTTACATTTGAGGGTATTAGCCTAGTTGTTGATGTTTATAAAGAACAATATTTTAGAGATTCCAATCATTACTCATTGGCTAATCATGCAAAACGAACAATATTTTTCATCTCGTTCTTTCCACATTTAATATCAGGTCCCATACTAAAAGCTCATGAGTTCTTACCACAAATATCAGAGAAAAAAGTAGGAACAATAAATTGGAATGCTTGTGTAAAAAATCTAATTCTCGGATATTTTTTAAAAATGGTAGTAGCAGACAATCTTAAGGACTTTACATTTTGGATGCAATATCCTTATTTTCAAAGCTTTTCCTCAATTAGCCTCATATTTATGCTCTTTGGATATAGCTGCCAGATATTTGCAGATTTTGCGGGATATTCGATTATTGCAATTGGAATGGCTAAGCTTTTTGGTTATAACTTCATTGAAAATTTCAACTTTCCTTATATATCTACCTCATTTTCTGAGTTCTGGCGTAGATGGCATATATCATTATCATCATTTCTCAAAGAATATCTATATATACCTTTAGGGGGTAATAGAAAGGGCAAAGTACGCACATATGTTAATCTTCTTATTACAATGACATTGGGAGGATTATGGCACGGTGCAGCCTGGAGTTATGCAATCTGGGGACTTTTCCATGGAACTGCCTTAGCTGTTGAAAGATTGTATAAAGATTATATTCCTACGAAGTCCAATCCGATAGTCTCTCTTTTCAGT
This sequence comes from Xanthocytophaga flava, assembly GCF_030068545.1. Lineage (NCBI taxonomy): Bacteria > Pseudomonadati > Bacteroidota > Cytophagia > Cytophagales > Rhodocytophagaceae > Xanthocytophaga > Xanthocytophaga flava. The sequence goes on from NZ_JASJOR010000010.1 coordinate 139,010, forward strand.
GGGATTTTCGTGTTCAGTTTTGTAACATTAGCCTGGCTACTTTTTAAACTGCCTAAAATTGAACATGTAATAGCATTTCTACAAAGCGTATACAACAATTATTCATTTGCAGACAATCCGCCATTAGTTACCTATATTGTTCTATACTCCCTACCAGTAATTCTTTATCACTTATTTTACCTAGTGAAGGAACGCTTCTCTATAAAACAGATTAAATACGACTTCATTATATATAGTATTCTGTTATTCCTAATACTAACAAATAGCGGATCGCCTGGATCTTTTATCTATTTTCAATTTTAGCCATTATTGATTATTGTATGTTAAGTAAAATATTATTTACAACAACTCTTCTCTTAGCTATCTATATGATAGGTATTGATTTTTTTAAATCTTTTTATACCTCTCAACATCAATGGCAGGATAATATTGTAAAAGCTCAAAACTATTTATACAACAAGAAGAATTCTGAGAATGTTATTATAGGCTCCTCCCTTTCTAACAGACTCATTATGGATAGTATTCCAAACCTTACGAATATAGCTTTTTCTGGACTTAGTATTTTTGATGGTCTAAATCTCGTATTACATAAAGATATCCTACCTAAAAATGTCTTTATTGAAATGAATGTTGCACTACGACCCAAAGATGATCAATTTGAAACATCTTTATTTTCTCCAATTTCATTTTATAGTAAAAAAATATTTTCATCATTAAGAGATGACAAACAACCTGTTGGAATTGCAGGCGTCTATGTTAATCAGAAACTGACAAAAAAAGTTCTTTTTAAAATCAAATCCTTTACAGGTAGTATGAAAGCAAGCAAAGTAAATAGCAATAAAGATCTATTTCAAACAATGTTAAACAATCAAATCACCCAATATTCTATCTCTCCTGACACTATATTAATAGAAGACCGATTTACATTATTACAGAAAACAATTAAGTACTTGGAATCAAAAGGCACAAAAATCACCTTCTTCGAAATGCCTGTTAATCAAAGCTTATGTAATTTACCAAAAGCAACAATCATTCGTCAAAACTTTCAAAAATATTTTCCCAACAAAAACTACACATATATTTCCACTCCTTCTTGCTCAGAGTATAAAACAACGGATGGAGTTCATTTAACAAATAAAGAAGCAATAAAATACACATTATATTTTCGCTCTGAAGCTGAAAATATAATAAGACAAAAAAACCTGTAATAAGCCCATTCCTATGATGTAGCCTTACAGATTTCCCAATTGAATTACCTTAGTTATTTACGCTATTTTACTTCTTAGCACATGTCTTTGCTGTAATACATCCACTACATCATCCAGATCTACATTTTTAGCTTCCAGTAATACCAAAAAATGAAATAGTAAATCGGCTGCCTCATTTTTAAATAGATCTATATTATCATCTTTTGCCTCAATCACAATCTCTACAGCTTCCTCTCCTACTTTCTGTGCTATTTTATTAATTCCTCTGGCAAACAACTTGGCAGTATAGGATTCTTCAGGAGAGGTCCCTTTGCGCTGCCGGATAATGGATTGAAGTTGATTGAGAAACAATCCTTTCTGTTTATTTTCTTCGTTAAAGCACGTATCTGCCCCTGTGTGACAGGTAGGTCCGTCAGGCGTTGCCTGAATTAAAATTGTATCCTGATCACAGTCAATTTTGATCTCATTGACATGCAGAAAATGCCCTGATGTTTCTCCTTTGGTCCAAAGCCTGTTTTTGCTGCGACTGAAAAAGGTTACCACTTTCTCCTGAACCGTTTTTTCGTATGCCTCCTGGTTCATATATCCCAGCATCAGAACTTTTTGTGTCACAGAATCCTGCACAACTACAGGTACTAATCCATTCTGTTTATCAAAATTTATAGTCATATAAAGTAAATCAGTGGTTTGAATAAATTCTGGAAATAGTCTACCTACAGTCTCATCGTGATTCCAGCAGACTGTAGATAGTGTTTTAGAACAGGGATTTCAATCTCCTGAAAGTGGAAGATACTGGCAGCAAGTGCAGCATCTGCTTTTCCTACAGTAAATACATCTTTAAAATGTTCCATTGTACCTGCACCACCCGAAGCAATTACAGGAATGGGAAGGCCTTCTGAAAGGATACGAGTAACCTCCAAGGCAAATCCGGCTTTGGTGCCATCGGTATCCATAGAGGTAAGCAGAATCTCGCCAGCCCCTCTGGATTCTACTTCTTTTGCCCAGGGAATGGTAGATTTATCGGTAGGCTTACGTCCTCCATGCGTATGAACAATCTCTTCACCATCTACATTACGAGTATCAATGGCAACTACAATGCATTGGCTTCCGAATTCTCTTGATAGTTCATCTACAAGGGTAGGATTACGAACAGCAGCCGAATTAATAGAAACTTTATCAGCACCAGCCTGCAACAAAGCTGATACATCAGCAATAGAACCAATGCCTCCCCCTACTGTAAACGGAATATCTACAACAGCAGCTACCCGTGTTACCAGATCAACTAATGTTTTACGGTTGTCTACTGTAGCCGTAATATCCAGAAATACCAGTTCATCGGCTCCCTCTTGGGCATAACGTTGAGCAAGTTCTACGGGATCACCCGCATCGCGAAGATTCACAAAGTTGGTCCCTTTGACAGTGCGACCATCTTTGATATCAAGACAGGGAATAATGCGTTTGGTAAGCAAAGTAAAAAAGACTAGATGAATACTGAAAAACGGAGTAAATATAACAGATCCTACTTTCAAAAGATTGTTTTCATTTTACTCATATAGTCATCTGCCTATTTACTCTGTATAGATCAATGCATTAAATGTGTCAGCTTATGTAAATGCTGAATATCGTTATGGGCAACAATCGTAAATTTTTTACCATCGTATTCCAGTTTGTATAAACACAGATTGGTATGTTCATACTGATCCATGTCTCTCAAGGGGGTTTCAGCTAAAAGGCTTAACAATATACGTATAGCACGGCCATGCATACATACCAGAATAACATCTTCTTCAGGACGGGAAATAATGGTATCAATAACAGGTTTTTGGCGAGCTTGTACATCTGCAGGGCTTTCCCCTCCATCAATCCGCAGATAATCTTCTCCATCAGCCCATGCGGCCAGAACAGAATGATAATAGGCATCTTCTTCCGGAGTGATTCGCTGCCCTTCCCGGTGTCCCCAGGAAATCTCGTTCAGTCCTGCATATTTTTCATGAGGAAGCCCCAAAGAAAGAAATCCGGATACTGATTGAATGGCACGTTTTAAGACAGAAGTATAAACCTTCTTAAAGGGAATGTGTTGATATTTTTCAAAAAACGCCTGAGCCTGGCTACGGCCTAAATCGTTCAAATCAGTATCTACTCCACTACCTTGCACGATGCCTTTCCGGTTATAATCGGTTTCACCGTGCCTGATCAAGTATATTTCTTTGGTTTTCAATGGATTGGTTTTGTACTACTTTTCGCTTATTTTGACAGCGAAATTACACTTTTTTCTGAAAAAAATAAAATTGTGTTCAGATCTAACAAATATGTCTGTAAACTTGTGTTCACAGGCATTGCCAATATTCAATAAATCATATCATAAAATACTGACTATCAAATATTAAAACCAATACACCATGCAGTCTCCCTCTAATCTATTTCCCTCTCAGCTTACTATAGAGTTCCTCAATCAAATGGGAGCAAAAACCATGTCTTCTCATTTGGGTATTGAATTTACAGAGATTGGTGCTGACCACATCATTGCTAAAATGCCGGTTGACTTTCGGACTCATCAACCTCTGGGATTGTTACATGGAGGTGCTTCTGTTGTACTGGCAGAGACATTGGGAAGCATAGCGGCTAACTGTTGTCTGGATACCACCAAACAATATGCGGTAGGTCTGGAAATCAATGCCAACCACGTACGTTCAGTATCTGAAGGATTTGTGTACGGCAAAACAACTCCTATACACATTGGACGTAGCACTCATGTTTGGGATATTCGTATCACCAATGAAAAAGATCAACTGGTGTGTGTGAGTCGACTAACAGTAGCCATAAAAGACAAAAAGTAAATGCTATCTGTACTTTATGCAAAGCAGTAGATATATTATTTTTTATCTTCAGGAAGAAGCTTGTATTTTAGCATCTGCGTCACTATACTCAACCTGTCATGATTCTGTTTGTACTTATTCTGATTGCGTCACTCCTACTCCAACTTTTTCTTCCATGGTGGATTATTGCTCCTGTTGCTTTTGCCTTTACACTCTGGAAAGGTAATTCAGCCCGACAATCCTTTCTGGCAGGATTTGCAGCTATCTTTATTCTGTGGTTAGGCGTGGCTTTTATTACAGATATCCAGAATGACAGTATCTTGTCAGCAAAAATCGCCGAAATGCTTTTCGTTAAATACTCAGCCCTATTACTCATAGTTACAGCTTTGATCGGAGGATTGGTTGGAGGATTATCTGCATGGACGGGTTATCTGTGGAAAAAAGCATCTACAAAATAGTATGAACAGTAATCAAAAAGACATCGGTTCTATATGATCCGCAGGAAAACTACTAAAAAGTATCTTTGGGCAATTCTATTTGTGTTTGCAGGTATGAATCTGGTTGCCTTTATTCACGCCTATAAATTCACCCATTTCACAGACAGGGCAGTTGTTAAAACCAAAGATCCCAGCAAGTTATCAGTTACAGAAAAACTCAATGCACTGGCCTTTGGAGTAGATAATCCACGACCTCAAAACCAGGTACATCCTCCTTTACACTATCAGACTGTTCAGCTAAAAAGTACGGTTCCTTTGGAAGGATGGTACATTCCGATAACAAAATCCAAAGGAACAGTTCTTCTGTTTCACGGATATTCCGGAGCTAAATCCCTGCTACTTGACAAGGCCAGTGAATTTATGAGGTTAGGCTACAGCGTCTTTCTACTAGACTTCAGAGGCTCCGGTGGTTCGGCAGGTAGTCAGACAACCATTGGCTTTGATGAAGCAGCCGATGTATATGAAAGTGTAAAGTACATTCAAAATCAGGGTGAGAAAAATATTTATTTGTTTGGCACCTCGATGGGTGCAGTAGCTATTATGAAAGCCTTTTATGACTTTTCATTACAGCCTAAAGGAATCATTCTGGAATGTCCGTTTGGATCAATGTATGAGACTACAGCCGCACGTTTTCACAATATGCATGTTCCACCCTTTCCAATGGCAGGTCTACTTGTATTTTGGGGAGGTATGCAGAATGGATTCTGGGCATTTGGACACAATCCAACGAAATATGCAAAAAACATACATTGCCCTACTCTACTTCTATACGGAGAAAAAGATGCCAATGTAAGCCGACAGGAGATTAATGATATATTTGCTAACTTACAGGGACAGAAAACATTAAGAACCTATCCATTAGCAGGACACGATAATTATCTTAAACAATACAAAAAAGAATGGGTACAGGATATTAAATCCTTTTTACCATCCTGATACACTCTTCCTATACATAGAAATGAAATCCGATATGCGATTACGACACTTCTATTTTCTTTTGCTGACCTCAATTATACTTTTTCAATGTTCCTCCCCATTAAAAAAGTATGAACTTACAGCGATCCGTTGGGAAAAGGATATTCAGGAGTTTGAGAAACTGGACACAACCGAAAAATATGCGGAGAATGCTATCCTGTTTACCGGAAGTTCAAGTATACGACTCTGGAAGACTATAGAAAAGGATATGGCACCTTATCCGGTAATTCAACGTGGATTTGGAGGTTCAACCATGTCAGATGTTGCATATTATATCAAACGAATAGTGTATCCTCATCAGTTCAGAGCAGTGGTTGTTTTTGTTGCCAATGATATTTCGGGAAAAATAACAGATAAAACACCTGAAGAGGTACTAAATCTATTTACGTATATTCATCACACGATACGAAATAAGTTTCCTGACAAACCCATCTACTTTATAGAAATTACCCCTACCAATAGTCGCTGGACGGAATGGCCGAAAATTCAGAAAGTAAATGATATGGCAAAACAATTTTGCCAATCCAGACCAAATACCTATTTCATCGAAACAGCCTCACTTTATTTAGGTGCAGATGGAAAACCCAATGCCAGTTTGTTTGCAGAAGATCAACTGCATCAGAATTGGGAAGGATATAAAATCTGGACAAAGGCGATTAAAGATAAACTAGATGCCACTCTGAAATAAATTCTTAGCTTATTGTCCATCCAGATCTTCCAGTCCAGCCTTTGCCTCCTCCATGTCAGGTTCCAGCGATAAAGCTTTGGTAAAATCAGCCAGGGCTTTGGGAGTTTGTCTCAGCCCTTTGTGCGCAAACCCTCTCATACAATAAGCCAGCGCATTCTCTGGCTGAGCCGTAATGACAGTATCACAGTCCTTGATAGCTTGTTCGTATTGTCCTTCATCATTCAGCAAACTAGCCCGTATGAGGATTAAATATGTATGATCATTCTCCTTTTCCAATTGCATTGCCTGATTTATATCCTGAAGCGCACTTGAAGTTTCTCCTATCGCTGACAAAACCAATGCACGGTCTGCATAATAGGTAGACTCGTTTGGTTCCAGCTGGATAGCCTTATTATAATCTGTCAGCGCATTGTCAAAAGCATCCATTGCACTATAAACCAAACCCCGCCAATAATGTTCGTAACTTTTTAGGGTATTTTTCTTCAACAGGAATACTTTATTCATATCTCGTAAAGCTTCTGCATATTTCTCCTGAAAATAATAAATCCTGGCACGAAGGAAATACGCATTTGAACCAAGTGTATCCAAACTTATTGCCTGATTGATGGAATGTAAGGCATCTTCCCCGATATCTCCATCTTCTACTAATGCATCCGCTCTGTCATAATAACCCATGATTCGTACACTATCCAACTGCCCTGGAGTATACAATCGGTTAAGAAGCAATACAGCATTCCCCAAGAGTTCCAATGTATCACCCACCTGGTTTCTTTGCTGAGCAATCTCTGGCATCAGATATATAGAATGAAGAAAATCCTCTACGGCTTCTTTACGGCTTCCTGCCTGAAATTTTACAATAGCGAGGTCATACAGAATTGGTGCATTTTCTTCATCTTCACTATCCAGTTCCTGTGTAGCCTGATTCAGTGAGGTGAGTGCTTCCGGATATTTTTTCAGACGGTATTGTGTCAATCCTTTATAATATAACAGATTGGCATTATCGGTAGAGTCTGGCAAGTCAAAGTAGTATAGCGCATCTTCGTATTTTTTTTGCCGATAATAAATCATTCCCCAATCTAAAAAGTCTTCATCTTCTATTTCTCCAGCCTGTAATAATCCTTCATAGATTTTAACAGCCTCCAGATATTTCTTATCTTCAGCCAGCAAAGTAGCATTCAATCGTAGTGCATTGGGATATTTTGGATCAAGTACTAAAGCCTTTTGCACATAGTCTTTCGCTTTCCCTTTATCATCCTGCTCATAAGCTAACAAAGCTTTATAGTACCAAGCACTACGGCTGGGTCGAACAGAAATGGAGCGGTCCAGGGCTTCATTGGCTTCTTTTTCTTTTCCCCACTGATAATACAGATAACCCAGATCATTCCAGGCAGTTTCGTCTTTGGGATCGATGGATAATACATGCTGAAAATCTTTTTCTGCTCCTGTATAATCTTCTGTATATAAACGGGTAAGAGCTCTATAGTGATAAAAGCTGGTATCCGTGGGATAGTGCACAATCAACCGATCAAAAGCCATACGCGCACTATCATATTTTTGGGCCTGAAACTGATAGTAGCCCAATGCATACAAAGCTTTTTTATGAGTAGAATCAGCCTTCAGTGCTTTTTGGAGGTAGTCAAAGCCTTCAACGGCCTGTCCCTTGTTAAAATAAGAAATAGCTTTCTTATAAGCTTTTTCGGATGCTTTATTCTGACTATAAACGGTAGAAACAAAAAGAGAAAAAATGAATAGAATTCCGATTCTTAGTAGCATAACGAGCGGACAAACCTGTCCAGTATTCTGAGTATGGGTAAATAATCAGCTAAAGGTAAGCTAAGATACGGATTTCCAACAGATTAGATTTTACATTTTTCACTAAAACAGTACATAAATAAGTATCTGAAAACAGAAACGCCTGATGGAACAAATCCATCAGGAGTCTGTACTTATAAAAAGGCTTTATTATTGTTTATCCTGTGTCTTTGTCCAGGTATCTTTCAGGGTAACAGTCCGGTTAAAGATCAGTTTTTCAGAAGTGCTATCTGTATCCAGATTGAAATATCCTTTTCGGATAAACTGGAAGTGATCTTTGGTAGTAGCTTGTTTTAACCAAGGTTCTACATATACCTTCTCAATCACCTGCAGAGAATCAGGATTGATTAATTCTTTAAAGTCTCTTTCGTCTGCAGCCAGATCTTCTACTGTAAACAACCGATCATACAAACGCACTTCGGCCTCTACCGCATGAGGCACTGATACCCAATGCAAAGTACCTTTCACATTAATACCAGATGTATCCGAACCACTTTTACTTTCCGGAATATAGGTACAATGCAGTTCTGTAACTTCCCCGTTGGCATCCTTAATCACCTCTTCGCAACGAATAATATAAGCATGTTTCAACCGAACCATACCTCCTGGAAACAAACGGAAGTATTTCTTAGGTGGATTCTCCATGAAATCTTCCTTCTCGATATACAATTCACGCGAGAATGGAATTATTCGGTGTCCAGCTTCTGCGTCTTCCGGATTGTTCTCAGCCTGTAACTCTTCTGTCTGTCCTTCCGGATAATTGGTAATTACCACCTTCAACGGATCTAACACACCCATTACCCGTGTAGCAATCTTATTCAGATCTTCCCGAACACAGAACTCCAGCAGAGATACATCAATCAGGTTATCACGTTTGGCAACACCTATCTTCTCTGCAAAGGCACGAACGGAGGCAGGTGTATACCCACGTCTGCGTAAACCGGAAATCGTTGGCATTCGGGGATCATCCCATCCGGTAACGAATTTTTCATTTACCAGTTGCAATAGTTTCCGCTTGCTCATCACTGTATAGGTCAGATTCAAACGGGCAAATTCAATTTGTTGTGATGGAAATATCTCCAGTTTCTCAATAAACCAGTCGTACAGTGGGCGATGATGAATAAACTCCAGTGTACAGATTGAGTGTGTAATATGCTCAATAGAATCTGATTGTCCATGGGCAAAGTCATACATCGGATAAATACACCATTTATCTCCGGTACGGTGATGATGGGCAAATTTGATTCGGTAAATGATTGGATCACGTAGCAACATATTAGGGGCGGCCATATCTACTTTAGCACGCAATACCCGGCTTCCTTCCGGAAATTCACCATTGCGCATGCGTTGAAACAGATCCAGGTTCTCTTCTACAGACCGGTTCCGGAATGGACTTTCTTTTCCTGGCTCTGTAGGTGTTCCTTTCTGAGCAGCCATTTGCTCAGAAGTCTGCTCATCTACATACGCCAATCCTTTTTGGATCAGCTTTATAGCATACTCATATAACTGATCAAAATAATCAGAAGCATAAAATTCATTTTCCCATTCAAAACCCAACCATCTGACATCGTTCTTAATAGACTCTACATATTCTGTTTCTTCAGTTACCGGATTGGTGTCATCAAAACGCAGATTGGTTTTTCCATTATAACGATCAGCCAGACCAAAGTTCAGACAAATGGATTTTGCGTGCCCAATATGCAAATAGCCATTTGGCTCCGGAGGGAAACGAGTATGCACCCGACCAGCATGTTTTTGGGTCTTTATATCTTCTTCAACAATAACTTCAATAAAATTCAACGACTTCTCCGTCGATTCTTTCTTTTCTTCAATCATATGTATGGATGAACTATAGGTTTTGCGTTTTGATAGATATTGTTTTTGGTTTTAAAACCACCGCTGACTTTTCCCAATGTGCGAAATTACGGGTATTTATCGAATCTCCCAATGTAGAGAAAACAAGGTTTTACCTTATTTAATTCTCTATACTCAGATCCAGCTTTGTTTTGCTTATCTTTGAAGATTAGAAACCATTTATCTGTAAGCTTACCTTGCAAGTTGATTTACAATCTTTTCTGGATGAGAAGGTCGCTGAATATAACCGACCTGCGTTTATCACCAATGATCCGATTAGCATCCCTCATCGCTATACAACCAAACAAGACATTGAAATTGCAGGTTTGTTTGCCGCGGTATTAGCCTGGGGACAACGCAAAACCATTATCAATAAGTGTCTGGAGTTAATGCGTCTAATGGATGATACACCGTATGAATTTATCCGCAATCATCAGGAGACTGACCTGAAACGTTTTCTGTCATTCAAACACCGGACATTCAATGCAACAGATACACTCTATTTTATTGAATTCCTCCGGCAGTTTTATCAGCAGCATGATTCACTGGAAGATGCATTTGCCCGTTTTATTACAGATCAGGCCAAAACTACAGAAAAAGCATTGATTGGTTTTCGCAACCTGTTTTTCAGTCTGGAGTTTGCGCCTGCCCGAACAAGTAAACATATATCTACTCCTGCTGCAAAATCAGCCTGTAAACGACTGAATATGTTTTTGCGTTGGATGGTCCGAACAGATGATAAAGGCGTTGACTTTGGTATCTGGAAACGCATACAACCTTCTCAACTGGTTTGTCCCTGTGATGTACATGTTGAACGTGTAGCCAGACATTTAAAACTCATTCAACGTCCGCAACTAGACTGGCAGACTGCCGTAGAACTCACACAAAAGCTTTCTCAGTTTGATGCCAATGATCCGGTCAAATACGACTTTGCCTTGTTTGGTCTGGGTGTAGAAGGCGTTTTATAAAGAATTACCCAAATCGCTGATAGTTGAGAAATGGATAAAGCAGAAAAAACACATTCTGCTTTATCTAAAAAAGTCTTGCCTCAAATTATTCCAGAATCACCCCATCTGCTACAAAACGTACAGACTTTTCTGGCTTTTTGATTTTAGCTATCTCCTTTTTAGACTTTCCTGCATCTTCAGCATAATGACGTAACTCAGCCACAGAGGTTTTCTGTTCAAATGCTTTTCCTTTCAAAATTACCTTTTTCCCGGCAGCATCTTTAGGAACAAAAAACGCATAATTTTTAAAACGCACCAGCATTTCCTGTCCGTTTCCTGCATCTACACGCATCCAGCAACCTTTATTCTGACATACTTCCTTTACAATTCCTTCTGTCTGGACAAAAGCAGAGTCCTTCCCTTCTACAGCCTGGGCAAGCTGGTTAACAGGAATTACGTTCTGAGGGGTAAAAGATTCACCAAAGGTAGCAGACTTCTCCTGAGCCTGTACCACCATTCCTGACAGGCATGTCAAGGCGGCAAATACGAACTTTTTCATCGTTAAACAGGATTATATGTAAAGATTTAGCAAAAATACGCATTAGACCGACTTATCAAATTACTTTTGTTACTTTTAAGATTGTTTTGTCTCTGACTATGAACCTCCTCCGCATTATCAAACACCCTGCCTTTGAATGGACACTCTTGCTGGGTATACCGGCAATATTATATTTAACTGACTGGCATACAGAAACCATAGGAGGTTTACAACGAATGATTCTGGCAACAGGTATCATCAAAGCGGATACAGAGCAAAACCAGACAGACTCTTCTCCGGATGCAGACTATAATGTAAATCTTCAAACGCTTGATGGTAAGGATATATCACTGAAAGAGTTGCAGGGGAAAGTAATCTTTATGAATATCTGGGCAACCTGGTGCCCTCCCTGTATTGCAGAGATGCCGGGTATTCAAAAACTATATGAGCGGGTCAAATCTGAGAATATAGCTTTTGTGATGATCTCCGTAGATGAAAATCCAACTAAAGCGCAAAAGTTTATCAAACGTAAGGAATACACTTTTCCAGTCTATCAGCTTACCAGCAAGGCTATCCCACAGATGTATGCCTCCGAATCTATCCCTGTTACATTTGTGATTAGTGCCAGTGGCAAGCTAGTTCTGAAACATTCCGGAATGGCCGATTATAATTCGGATGCATTCAGAGACTTTTTGCGTAGCCAGGTTTCTAAATAAAGCTACACCGTTTTACGATAGCGCCAGATAGCCAAACCATTTATTGCCAGTGCAATTGCTAGTAAAGCAAAGAAATGTGACCTAACATCGGCAAAGATGCTGCCTTTGAGCATGGTATTTCGGGCTACTTCTATGATATACTTTAATGGATTAATCGTATCCAGCCATTGTGCCCACTGAGGCATATTTTCGGTGGGTGAAAACAATCCACTAAGCAGGATAAACAGTACCAGCATAAAAAAGGCAACAAACATGGCCTGCTGCATGGTATCAGAAATAGTAGAAATCAACAATCCTAACCCTACACATAAGATCAGAAAGAGTAGTGCAAACACATATAGCAATAACAAGCTTCCTTCCATTGGCACACGAAAAATAAACTTTGCTACAATCAGACCTAACGTAAACTGCACTAATCCAATAACTACAAACGGAATCAGTTTACCCAGTATAAATTCATACTTCTGAATCGGTGTGACATTGAGTTGTTCCATGGTTCCCATTTCTTTCTCACGTACGATATTCAAGGCCGCAATTAACCCTCCTACCAGTAATAGTAACTCAAACAAAATTCCAGGCACCATAAACGTACGGTATTCCAATCGGGGATTATACCAGTACTGATTTACAATATCTACCTGTTGTACCTCACCCTTACGCACGGGAACATTTTCAATTCGGATATCTCCATTAAAGTCCTGAATAATGGTTGAAGCATATCCACTGGCAATACCAGCTTTAGAACCATCAATGGCATTTACCATCAGTTGGACACCTGATCGATTATCACGATACAAATCCCGTTCAAAATGAGCAGGAATGACCAATACAATATCTACCTTGTCAAGTAATAACTGTTCTTCAGCTAGCTTGTAACTGGGAGTAAAACCAGTCAGTTTAAAATTATCAATATACTGAAACTTACTTACCAGCCGTCTGGAAAAGGTAGAATGATCCTGATCTACCACAGCAATTTTCAGATTCTTAACTTCAAAATTGGCCGCCAGTGACAACAAGACCAGTTGCATAACAGGAGCAATCATCATCATGCGGAGTAGTACCACATTCCGGAAAATCTGTTTGAACTCCTTTTCAACTATAAAAAGTATCTTTCTCATGATATTCTCTATTTAGGCCAGATGTGTTTTCAGATTGCGAATACTCAATCCAATAAAGAACAAAGCCATTGCAGCTAGTACCAATGTATCCAGTGCTACGGCTTTCATCCCAATTCCTTTGATCATGATATTTTTGACAATCCTTATAAAATATTTTGCGGGTATGATATTCGATATCACTTGTAGTCCCTTGGGCATACTTTCTATTGGAAATATAAATCCCGAAAGGAAAATCGTTGGCAGAAGCATAATCACCATTGACGCAAACATGGCTACCAGTTGCGAATCTGTCAAAGAAGAAATAAATACACCAATAGAGAGTGCAAGAAAAATAAAGAGCAAGGTCTCCAGTAATAACAGCAGAAGATTGCCATTCATAGGTAATCCCAGCAAAAACACACCTAGAATCAGTATCACACAACCATTTACAAAGGACAATGCCAAATAAGGAATTACTTTCCCTAAAATAATCTGCCATTGACTCAGGGGAGAAACAAATAATACTTCCATGGTTCCCATTTCCTTTTCACGGGCTATTGTCACAGAAGTCATCATAGCAGAAACCAGCAACAATACCAATGTCATCACACCAGGCACAAAGACAAAAGCTCCCTTTAGTTCCGGATTGAAAACCATTCGGGTATAAACATCAAGATACATCGGAGCAATCGGCCCTGCTACAGAGGTTGTATAGCTCTGAATAATAGCAGAGGCATAGCTGGTGAGTGAGATAGCCGTATTCTGTTCAGAAGCATCGGCAATGATCTGTATCTGAGCGGTACGGCCATGTTCATAGTCATAGCTAAACTGAGCAGGAAATACCACTACCATCTTAATTACGCCTTTACGGAAGGTCTGATCTATTTCTTTGTAAGAAGAAAGATTCTGATATACCTGAAAGTATCCGGAAGAGAGTAAACGAGCTGTGATCTGTTGTGTATGTAAGCTCTTATCATTGTCCAGAATAGCAATGTTAGCATTTTTGATCTCATTGCTTAAAGCAAAACCAAATAGCAATACCTGTACAAACGGCAAACCAAACAAAATCAGCAAGGTACGTCTGTCACGCAGAATATGGAAAAATTCCTTTTTAACAAATGCGAGAAATCGTTTCATAATACAGAATTATTTGGTTGATGTACCACGAGCCAGAATCTGAAAAACTCCATCCATAGAATCGACCTGATAAGTTTCTTTTAAGCCTTTGGGTGTATCCAAGGCCTGTATCTTGCCATCTACCATAATAGAAACCCGATTACAATATTCAGCCTCGTCCATATAATGGGTTGTCACAAAGATGGTCGTGCCTCGGGAAGCAGCCTCATAGATCATCTCCCAAAACTGTCGTCGGGTAATGGGATCAACACCACCAGTAGGTTCATCGAGAAAGACAACTTTGGGCTGATGCAACATAGCAACCGAAAAAGCCAGTTTCTGCTTCCATCCCAGAGGTAATGAAGCTGTTAAAGCATCGGCCACGTTTTGTAATTGTAGCTTTTCCAGAATACCAGCTGTTTTGTCTTTGATATCAGCTAAATGCAATCCATATATTCCACCATAGAACTTGATATTTTCCCGAATGGTCAGGTCTTCATATAGGGAAAACTTCTGGCTCATATACCCAATATTCTGTTTTATTTTTTCTGTCTGTGTATATACATCAAAGCCTGCTACCTGAGCCTCTCCCGAACTAGGAGCTAATAAACCACACAGCATACGCATGGCAGTAGTTTTTCCTGCTCCATTTGCCCCCAGAAATCCAAATATCTCTCCTTCCTCTACTTCAAAAGTTATCGCATTGGTAGCAATGAAATCGCCAAACTTTTTCGTGAGCCTATTGGTAATTACAGCCTTCATACACTGAGTTGTTTAAGATTGTGCAGGTACACTTGTCTGACTTATTAAATCCATAAAACAGTCTTCAATACCTGGATCAATGCGCTTAATATCAATCTGTCTATGATTATGAGAGGCCAGGTAGGCTTCGATATCTCTAGAAGTTGTTTCATGTTCTAATGCCAGATGTAGGTATTCGCCAAATGCATAACAGGAATGGGTAAAAGATGCGTTGCGCAAATCCTGAATCAAACGGAAGGTTTCAGCTGCTTTTACAGCAAATAAGGGCCGTTGAAAAAGTTTAGTTATGTCTTGTGGAGTATCTACTGCGAGAATCTTTCCTCCCTGCATTAAAGCGATCCGGTCACACAAACCAGCTTCATCCATATAGGGTGTTGAAACCAGAATTGTTAGTCCCCGTTGTTTCAGGCTTTTCAGCATATCCCAGAACTCCTTTCTGGACACAGCATCCACTCCTGTAGTGGGTTCGTCCAGAAACAATACTTCTGGTTTGTGAATCAGAGCACAACACAACGCCAGCTTTTGCTTCATCCCACCAGACAACTTGCCAGCACGCCTTGTTTTAAAGGGCTCTATCTGTACATAAATATCTTTAATCAGATCGTAGTTTTCTTGAATAGATGTTCCAAAGACAGTAGCAAAGAAGTCCAGATTCTCTTCAATGGTCAGATCCTGATATAGGGAAAATTTTCCAGGCATGTACCCTACTTGTGTACGCAATTGCAGAAAGTCTTTGACAATGTCTTTTCCATTAACCACTGCTCTCCCCTGATCCGGAAATAAGAGCGTAACCAGCATTTTAAATAGGGTTGTCTTCCCTGCGCCATCAGGCCCAATCAGTCCAAACAACTCTCCTTCTCTGACTTCAAAAGATACATTACTGACAGCCTGGATGTTGCCATACGCTTTACTAATATTATCTACTATGATAGCATTCATATGTCTGAATCCATGTATAGTTTTCTTTTCCAGTTAAAATTGTCTTTGTGCTTGGTTTACAACATCTATGTTGCATGCGCATAATTCAAGGCAAAGCTTTTGTTTGGGTCTGTATGAATTGTCCCTCCGTTAAAGAGCGATTTGATCATAACTCACAGCAGTTTTTTATTTGACCAGAGTTCCGATCATTTTTTCTCATGTGCATAGTTCACCGCAAAAGTTTTATTGCGCATAACTCACAGCAAAACATTTTTTTATCGGAATTCACTGCAAGCAAAGCTTTGTCTTGAATTCCGATCAACTTATTTTACAGCAAACCTCACTTCGCCGGGCATGCCAATCTTCAGACCGCCGTCATTTTTTACAAGGATTTTCATCGCATAGACCAGGTTTACCCGTTCTTCTTTTGTCTGGATAACTTTGGGAGTAAACTCCGCTTTACTGGATATCCAGGAAACTGTACCTGCATACTCTTTATAGGTATCATCAGGAGCATCAACCAACACCTTTACCTGCTGCCCTACCTTGACGTTGACAAGCTGATCACCACTTACATAGGCTCTGAGGATAATGGTATTCAGGTCTGCAATCTTGTACAAAGGTTTTCCATAACTAACGATTTCATGTGGTTCTGCCAGTTTTACAGTAACTGTTCCGGCTGAGGGATTCAGAATAGTCGACTTTCGAATCTGATCTTCGGTTTGCTCTATCTGCTTTTGCATGGGTAGTGCTTCGGATGTGATACCACTCTTCTGAGTAGAAAGGGCTGAAAATTGTGCCTCCCGTTGTTGACGAATCAATGCGATCTGCTTCTGAGCAGCTTCGATCTGATTGTTAATATCATCCAGTTGTTTGGTAGGTGCTGCATTGCTGGCAATCAGATTTTGTGTTCGAGCTTTTTCTTTTTGCAGATAATCCAGTTGTTGCTGAGATACACTGATCTGTTTTTCAAAATACGATAACTGAGAAGCAATGTTTGGCGTTTTACTGGCAATAGCATTCAGACTTGCTTCCAGTTGCGCTTTTCGCAAAGAAAGTTGTACAGTGTCAATCTGACCCACCTGCTTGCCCGCTTCAAGCGACTGACCTTCCTCTACAACGAAAGAAGTAAGTTCTCCGGTAGCTTCTGCTGAAACAATAGTCTCAACAGCTTCAAAATTGCCATATGCATCCGATATATCCGCGCTCTTATTGCAGGAATTAATTGCAACCAGTAGAAATATGAGAAGAATCCGTTTCATAGAAAGATGAGTATGTTTTGTATTCCGATAGATAGCTTAATTTCCAGTGACAGTTCGATAGGTAATCTGAGCCATCAGCAATTGAAATTCATGTATTTTCTGATTTAGTTTCGCCTGATTTTCAGCATTTAGATCATTTACATAATCACTGGCAGTAGTCACACCATTTTCAAGCTGGGCAGCAGAAGTTGTTTTGATGCGGGATCGTAAGACAACCAGTTCATTATCTTTGGTAATCAAACCTTGTAGCTTGTCAATCTCAGTTTGCTGCTGACGAAGCTGTATAGTCAGGTTTTTATCAAAAACACCTTTCTGGCTATCGATCAGCTGCTGGTTCAGTCTCAGCACAGACTTTTCATTTTTCATTGTATACAGATTGGATAGATTCCAATTAAGCCGGATACCTCCTATAAATAAGCCTTTGAACTCATTGCTGAGAAAGTTAAGTGCAGGACGGCCATAACCTGTTTGAATGAAAGCACTGATACGTGGGGTACTCTTACTGTTGATCAGGCGAGTCTGAGACTCAAATATGGTCTTCTGATAGTTAAACAATTGGCTTTCGGGACGTTTGATTTCTTGCGAACCTATAGCTGTCTGCGGCATCTGTAATGTGGTATTCTGATCTATAGAAAGTCCTGTGAGCAATGCCAGCATATCCCGGAATCCCTTTCGTGAAGCCTCCATTTCAATGAGTCGCTGGTCTGCTTTCAGGTATTCTGCCTGCAACACATCTACATTACTTTGGATACTGGTACCATACTTTACACCTGCAGAAAGTTTATCCATACGAGCTTTTAGATCTTCCTGAAGAACTTTTGTTAAGGCAATATTCTCATCAAGCAACAATGCATTGAGATAGTAGGCATTTACCTGATCTTTTAGTTTGTTTAGATCTACCTCTATTTTCTGCTGCTCTACCACTACACTTGCCCGTTGAAGTTGGGTCTGGGCAGAAGCGGTACTCCCATCAAATAATATATAGTTCGCATCAAGTGTCAGTTTGTACTGATCCTTGCTAAGAGGGGTAATTTCAATATTGGGTATATGAACGGGAAGTTGTGTCACTTCATTCTGCCAGCTGGCTTGTCCATTGATAGCTAGTTGAGGTAGATAGCGATTAGTTTGAATGTTCTTCACATTCAGGTGGCCTATCTGTTCCTGCAAAGTCTTCTGACTGACTAATGGATACGTTTCACGAGCAGAGGTGTAACATTGTTCCAACGTGATTGTTTGCTGAGCCTGGCCAGCCAAACAGACAAAGCTGCTTACTAACAAAAACCAGAGTCTTACCATAAATACATGTCATTAAAATATCATTTTAAAAATTTGTTTAACTTAAGAATAAAAAATTTTACTTAGTACGTAGATAGGTCATAATCATGACAGGAATAATCTTTTTGCGTTCCATAACAAAGTCCTGAAACCCTTTCTCATCCAGGTCTCCGATATATCGAACTACAGGTTTAGCAATAAAAGGAAACACCATGCTGCCCAGTATTGTCATAATAAGTTGTAATGGCTCAATATCCCGGTAATTTCCCTTCTCTATTTCATCTTTAAGCTGTTTAGTAAAATAGGCATTTTGGATCACTCCACTTACATTAAATTTCTTAAATATCTGTCCATCATTTCTGGTCAATTCCGATAGTACAAAGGAAGGTACCATAGCGTTTTCCAATAAGAAGTCTATGTATTTATCAACTAATTGCCATATTTTCACTTCAAACGGAGTTTCTTCATTGAGTATAGATAAAATACGATTAAAGAACCCTGTGAATACTTCGGTATATATCTGTTCAAACAACTGCTCTTTACTACGAAAATAATAATTCATCAACGCAATATTTACTCCAGCCTCTTCTGCGATATCCCGTACTCTTGCTCCATCAAATCCTTTTTGAACAAAAATCCGCTTTGCTGCTTCTTTTATTTTGGCTTCTGTATCTTTATTTATTTCAGGCATTCAGTAGGCTCCTTCTGAGTTCTCATTTTAGTATCTGGAATCAAATATAAGAGAAGGTTAACGAAAGAAACAAATATTAAGTAAACTATTTTAAACATATGTTTAAAATAGTTATTTCACAAGGCATCTTTTGATACATCAACCTTTTAGAAGTTAGACGTCCTCCGGTAAAAAGAAAGACTGGTATAGCTTATATAAAGAGCATGATTCCAAAACACTTTCAGACAAAATTTCTATGAATCATACATACTTAAAATAATTTAAAAACCTCATAACTCCTCTTGAAACACACTAAAAATCAACACATTATGGCAAACTGCTATAATACACCTGCAATACTGTTCTGCTTTGTATCAATACAGAGTCATACATCACCTCAAGCTTTGCCTTCTGTCACTGGCATTAACATCTACCTTTGTCTTTTAATCGTTATATAGGGAAAAAATAAAGGACTAGTATGAAAACACCATTGCTTTTTCTTCCCATATCACTAATGGTTCTCCTAACAGAAGTTAGCCTGGTAATGAATATCTCTTCAACTACAACTACGGTTAACAATCGGCTGTTGTCAGGAATCTGGAAAAGTACTATAATCACGAATAATACCTTTACCAATAATAAACTGGTAGACAAAGAAAACTCTACCAATACAGAAATTTATACCTTTCAGGGAGACAATACGTTTAGCCTGACTCAAGGTGCTTTTTCTATTAAGGGGAAATGGGATATCAATAAAGAAGGCAATTTAGTTACTGTGACTACTGAATCAGGAGAAGCTATGCAATGGCAGATCCAGTCGTTGTCTAGTGCACAACTAAAGTTATTTCGTTCAGAAACGACACAGATGGTCTCTAAAACACATCGACTTGAGACATTGGTGAGCTGTTCACGGATAGTCCAATAAGGTTCTAAAAGCTATAGATATACAACATAAGTTATTCCGAATTTTGAATAAAGAATCTCATTGAGAAGGGATAATACATGTCACAAAGAGAGCAATGTTCACTTCAATCTTGGTTGGTAGTATAGGTGCGCTGGCAATCTTTTCTCCGCGAGGTTGGCCTTTGGCCTGTGGGTAGAAGGATCGGAGAAAAGTGTCCTTTTTTGCTTCGTTTTTTGGACAAGCAAAAAATGAAGAGGTCTGTGGAAGAGTGATGTAAGGAACAATAAACTAGTTCGACTAAGTAAATTCTCAAAAATTAACCTAAGCCCACACTTGCAAAAGTATAGGCTTGGGTTTTATTCATTTCCAAAATTCGGGATGAATCATGTTACTGTTCTCAGGGCAACGCTTCTTTATTTAGGAATGGCAATAGGCTTTTTGTCTTCTCCTACTGCCACAAATGTAAATGTGCCACTTACGGCCTTCTCCCTGTCTTCGGAATACATTTGTTCCACAAAGATCTCTACTTCTACTTTGAGGCTGGAGTTTCCTACTTCTTTTACCCTGGCCACCAGCTCTATAATGGTTCCGGCAGGAATAGGATGCTTGAAGTCTATTTTATCAGAAGATACAGTTACACAACGTAATCGGGTAAAGCGGGTAGCGGCGATAAATGCCGTCTCATCCATCATCGATAAAGCAGTTCCCCCAAATAAAGTGTCATAGTGATTGGTATTGTTGGGAAATACCGTTTTAAACACACGCGTTTCCGCATGTTTGATCCGTTCTTCTAAAGTCATAATTAGTGTATGGTTTACCTAAAATTTGGGTAAAGATACAGGTCGACTACAGAATACCTATGTTTTACACGAACAATAGAAGAATTGTTATAAGTACTATTTGTAAGCAAATCATTAGGAAGGCAAGTATGAGAACACGTTTATTTATCCCTGACATCAGCAGTTTTAATCAGGTAAGTCCCATTTTCAGAGTGAACAAACACAAACTCTTCCCAAGCAATTTCCTCATCGGGAGTCTTACCCATTGCACCTTCTTTTGATTTCAGGCTAAACCTAAATACAATTCCAGTACGGCTTTTGTACTCCTTTAAATCAAAAGGAAGTACTACTAATTGTTCTTTATGAGGAAGAATATCCAATGAATCTATCGTCCCTTCTGAAATCAATTTTCCGTTTTCATTAATAGACCATTGCAAATACACATTGTCCAATCGGGTAAAATCGTATATGTTTTTAATAATGATTCGATTGTCTGTATGTTGCTTTATGGTAAAATCAGCATATTGATACTCTTTCTTGAGCTGTTCTTTACGGGCTTGAGATAAATTATTCCATACAGGAGACAATTCCCAATCTGCTGCCAGACTTTTTGCCCAGGTAGCATACCGGGAATAGGTTTTATTGGTAAATACCACAGGTCTTCCTCCATCTTCTTTGTTGATCAGGTCAATCAGAAATTTATCTTCTGTCAGTGAAATAAATTTCTGATTTAGTTGCCATATAATGACTGAGGGATGCTTTCTAAGTTGACGAATGGATAATGCCAAATTAGCATAAAACAGGTCTTTTTTCTTCTGCTTTTCTTCAACGGAAAGTCCAGTAAGCGACTTTTGGTCCAGGCTATCCATTTTCTGAATAATGTATAGTCCTATTTCATCACATAATTCATATAAGGGGGTACTAGTCTGTGAAGGAGGTAGAATAAGGGCATTGACATGCTTGTCTTTAATAGATTGCAGAATAGTACGCATACTCTCTTTAGACCATACCGAATCATAGGAAACAGGAGGAGTATACTGAACAGCCTGTATCGTAATAGGGGAACTTACCGGAATATTACCCAGATAGAGTTTGTTATTACGTACATCAACTACTCTAAACCCTGTACTACCACCAATAACTTCGGCAATCTGGCAAGAAGAATCTATTGCTTGTAAAGTAAAATGATACAGATAGTGGCTTTCACTATTCCATCGTTTAAAATTATGAAGACCATAATGGTAAACACCAAATGGATAAGAGTCTCCTTTATCTAATGCCCTCCCAATTTCTTCATGATTGAATGAGTCTATCTCAACCGCTCTATTATCCTGATCAAAGAGAGCAAACAAATAATGATATTTATACAAATAACTCACTTCTGAATAGTTTCGTG
Organism: Xanthocytophaga flava; assembly: GCF_030068545.1. Lineage (NCBI taxonomy): Bacteria > Pseudomonadati > Bacteroidota > Cytophagia > Cytophagales > Rhodocytophagaceae > Xanthocytophaga > Xanthocytophaga flava. The sequence continues at coordinate 161,240 of NZ_JASJOR010000010.1, forward strand.
TAGTAAACTTTACATTCCAGTCAGTCATTCGATTGGGAAGCTTGCAGTACTCCTCAAATAGATAATAATCATCAATATGTACTTGAGGGGTAGCAAGCAGAGAAATGCGGTTGAATGTAGTTCCTTTTTTTATTGCAGAACCTTCAACGCGTATGTCTATGTAGTTGTCTTGCTTATCTATGTATGGAGTAATATTTATTTTAACAGGTATTGCTTTTTCAATGACAGTGATCTTTTTAGTATCAATGAAAAGTGTAAACGAAATAGGCTGAGGCTCAAAAAGAACAAATACCATTTTACCTTTCCAGTTGTCTGGCACCTGAAAAGATGTATAGCTCGTATAGGATGATACAGTCTGATTACTGCTTTTTTTTGAAGAAGAGATAGCTTTTTGAGTTACTACTTTTGGAATCAATGCCTGAGTTATGTCTTTAAAAAAAGGAGAATGGCTCTCCCCATTCGGAAGTATCTGTTTGATACTTTCATATGGTATAGGTGTAGGTCCCGGCTGTACCACATCTTTCCATACCTCATCAGCAGATTGAGCAGATAAATTTATACAAATGAAAAAAGTCAAAAAATAAACTACAGATTTAAACATATACCAAATACCCTCTAACTTCATAATAACCTGATCAATAAGCGAATACCTTTTATTTCACCAATATAGAGATTGCTTATGACTATTCATAAATCAGCATAAAAGCAGGCTTATACTTGGAGATTTTATCTGTTTTCTCTATCCTTGATGTTGAAAAATCCTTAGTTGATCACCATCCTTCGTGTCTAAACATTGGAGCAAGCTCTCTAAACAGACACTTTTTTTATTTTGAGATTACATATTTTTCAAACTATACAAATATGATTCAAGCAATTATTTTTGATATGGACGGTCTGCTTATCGACTCGGAGCCACAATGGAGAATAGCAGAAATAGAGGTATTTGCCAAAGTAGGCGTACTACTAACAGAATCTATGACCTATCAAACTACTGGACTACGCACTGATGAAGTGATTAACTATTGGTATCAACGTCAACCCTGGAAAAACAGAACACCAGCTGAAGTAACAGCAGACTTAAATGCAACGGCCCTCTATCATATTTCACGGCATGCAGAAGTCCTACCTGGTGTATATGAGATATTAGATTTCGTGGCTAAGAAGTCGATTCCAATGGCTGTAGCGTCTTCGTCTAGCATGGCATTGATTGAAGCAGTACTGGAAAAACTAAAGATCCGTCATTTATTCTCAGTAATACACTCAGGCACGTTGGAGGCCAAAGGCAAACCAGATCCAGCTGTCTATATCACCACAGCCAAGAAACTTGGGATACCTGCTACCCAATGTCTGGCACTGGAAGACTCTGTAAATGGTATGCGGGCAGGACTTAAAGCTGGGATGAAAGTTGTGGCTATACCAGCTCCGGAAAGTTTCACAAGACCAGAATATAGCGAAGCCAATCTAAAAATTGCGTCTTTACTAGACTTTACAGAATCTGTGTGGGAGCAGTTAAATAAGTTACCCTAATCTATGCTTTCTGCTTCGCAATGAAGATAAACCAACCTTTTAATGAATACAATACACTCAAAATGAGCAAGTTTATCTATATATAAAAAGTATTCCCTTTTAATTAATGATGCTAACCTCCACATTTTAAAAGGCATACTTTTTTAGATTTTAGTCATGTTTTTAACATGTTATATAAAAAGGAGGTTAGCAATGAAACTTAAAATTCTTATTATAGGCTTACTTGTATCCATTCAGGTAATGGCCCAGAAACAGCAGAAGCAGAATGTTCAGGTCAATAGTGATAAACAACTTAACATTGACTGGTCAAAATACAAAACGTATACGTGGGCATCTCAGGTAGACAGCAAACTTGATGCAGGCATCTATTTTCTTAATGATTTGGTTTTAAAAGAACGTATCCGGAATGCAGTAGGGTATGAAATGGATGGAAGAGGATATGAGAAAGTATCTCAATCACCGGATATAATTGTTAATTTCCGTGTTTTTGATCAACCGACTACACTCAAAGGATATACGGGGTATGGTACGTCATATTGGGGTTCACAGGAAGTTCGCCAACCAGAAGACACTACTTCTTACAATGTTGAACGTGGTACATTAATCGTAAATGTAATAGACACTAAATCAGGAGAAACCATCTGGCGTGGATTTGCTTCTGGCTTAATGAATGGTACTACATTTAATAAAGAAGAGGAAAAGATTAAAGAAGCTGTGAACTTAATTTATCAGGATTATCCCGCCAGAGCAGATAATCTGGGGAATAAAAAATAGCTTCTCTTATAGAAGATAACAAGGTAAACCCTCAAACTTCTACTCTGAGGGTTTACTTTTCAATATCTGAACTATGAAGTGATCGAGTTGGATCAATCTTCAGCCAGAGTAATGCACCAACGGCCAGACACCCAGCAATTAAAAATAAGGGATAATTAAAATTACCAGTCTTTTGTACAATAGTCCCAAACAATATAGTCACAAAGAAACCGCCTAGTTGCCCCGCAAAGTTCATAGCACCCGCAACTGTACCCGAATGCTGCTTACCAATATCCACACAGACTGCAAAAGCAACAGGTAAAGTTAAGTCTTTCAGAAACACGCAAATAGCTAACAGATAACCAGCTAACTCGTTATCTGTTGTTAGGCCGGACAACAAAAAGAAAATACTAGACAAACCTAACCCTATCATTCCAACAGTTCTTCGCCCAACTTTGAGACCATATTTTTTGGTTAATACATCACTTACATACCCACCTACAATGCAGCCAATAGCACCGAGAAAATATGATAGAGAGATGAAGTTTTTGGTTTGTTCTTCCGATAACCCTCTCCCTTCCTGAAAATAGGTAGCAGACCAGTTAGTAAAGAAATACGCTGCGTAAAAAAACAAATGACACATCAGCATCAGAATCCAGATGTTAGGATTACGCAGAATAAGTTGCCAGGAAACATGATGTGTAGTAGCAACCTGTTTTCTGCCCACTTCAATCTCTTCTACCTCTTCGGCTGTTATGCCCTTCTTCTCGGCAGGTATATCTCTAAACCAGAAATACCAACCTACAGCCCATAAAACACCAGCTATACCCAATACCAGAAATGCCCAGCGCCATCCCAGTGCATGAACAAGAGGAATCACCAACAAAGGAGTTAAAGCTCCACCAATGCGTCCGGCAGCCCATATTACAGATTGTGCCCTCCCTACTTCCACTGCCGGAAACCAACGAGAGATGACAATAGACGCATTGGGATAGGCGCCGGCTTCACCTGCTCCAAATAAAAAACGAATTATAATGAGATAGATGAAATGAAAAGCCGTTCCGGTTAAGCCTGTAAAAGCAGACCACCACAGTACTACCCGAGTCAACACCCTTCTCGGACCAATTTTATCACCCAACACACCTGTAGGAATCTCAAACAAGGCATAGGCTAATGAGAAAGCTCCCAATACATACCCAAACTGCTCATTGTTCAATCCGAGGTCAGCTTTTACATATTTGCTCACCACATTCATACAAACCCGATCCAGAAAAGTGATAATAGAAAGAAGAAATAATGCAGTTAGTACCTTGTATCGGGTTTTCATTATAGAAGCAGAAAGACAGATATGAAAATTTTAAGCTTATCTATAACTAAACATACTAAAAAGTATGATACTGGCTACTCTCTCTGCATAAAAATATGGTAAAAGAGCCTTTTCTGCCTTATTGCTACTAAAACTTAACATATGCTTTGTACAAATAGTACTTTTAATCCAGTTACACAGAATGCACATGGTTACACACATAGTTACACCGTAATATATTGATAATTAAACAGGTAACACCGGTTACATATTTTTACCATTTTTCGCAAAAGTTTCCAGGAACTATAAAGCAATAGCTATACTCCCTTTTATGTATAGTATTATATTATACTAAATACACGTGTATGAGAAACAAGTGTAACCAGTGTAACTAGCCTCGTTTACACCTACTTAAAAGTGTAACCATAACTGTAACCCTGTGTAACTAAGCGTAACCCGGCTCGTTATAAACTACTTATTTTATTATCTAATAATAGAATCTATGTGTATGAATATTATTTTTTGAAAGAAAAAATACCAGTTTGTATTTTACAATAAGTCCATAGCACACAACTCTATGCATCACCAATTGTTAAACTGAATTATGCACATGATTTTTTTGCAGTGAATTCAAATCAAAAACGATTTTACAACAGATTTTTTGCAAAAACTTTTTTATCTAAAAATACAGAATAAATGCTTCAATATGTCGCTTGCGGTTAATGCAATCCAGTAAACGATTTTGAACTGAATTATAATTAAAATGATGGTATAAGCCTAGCCATACACAAACATTTGAAATGAGATAATTTCCCAATCAAAATGAGATTAAAGAATCAATCAATGCAAGGCTAGTTTGAATCGGCTGCTATGTTTTTTCCTGTTTTACAATCTAATATAAAATCTTTCCACCCACCAGGAGGGTCCCAATCTCCGCTTCCACGAATCTCACTTTCGGTAAACTCTTTGATGACTACGCCATCTATTCCCAAACTTTTATTATGCCAGACAACATCTCCACACTTATTTATACAATATATACCTTCAGCATCTGCCACATGGAAAGAATCTTTATGTAGATACAAATGGCCAAAATATCCTAACATGGGTAATACAAGAAGGCTATTCTTTGTATCCAGATCATATAGATAGAAATGTCCTTCATGACCAACCAGCAATAAGCTACCAACAATAGCAATCTCCCTGAAAGGGCTACAATGGTATTCGTAGGCTATCTTAAATATCCTCTTTTCATCTTTCATTTGTACTACTAAATACTCTGTAAAATTAGACTGAAAAGAGGCTTCCCCTGAAATCACTTCTGCATCACTACTTCCAATAGGTATGTCAGGACAAAAAGTAAAAATCATGTTTTTGGTTATGAAGGATTGGAGGAAACTTATAAAGATCTTTTTAGCAAATCCAAAAGAAGAATATAGTATCCCCTGGCAGGTTTATTCTAAATTTCTTATAACCTCTTTGTATTTTTCTTGTTCATGGATTTTTTCATCCTTTCCATCTCCTCCAAAACAAAATGCTCAGGGTCCTCCACTTCATGACCAATCTCAATAAAGAATTTTTTTAACAGGTAATACGTCCTACGATCACCTTTGATTTGATGAAACATATCGGTGGCCATATACTCACAGCTAAGACAAACATTTAAAACTGATATAATTTTACCACTCTTATCATAAAACACCATTGCATCACGGTATTCAGGTTTACATAACCATCTTGGCATTTCTCTAATTTCGGTTCGTAAAATCTGTTTTATTTTGTCGATGATTGGATCACTGTTTGTAAAAACATTTATCTTTTTGCTGGAAGGATGAAATTGTCCGATATTATTCAACAAATAAGCTTCATTATATAAAAACTCATACAGCTCTTTAAATCGACTCTCATCATCTGACGTTAAAATTTCGCCTTGTTCTTTCCTGTTTTTTACTAGGTCATATTCGGCTTGAAGCAATTTCTGTTTCTCTTCATATTCTTCTCCTCTTTGAAAAGAATAGGTCTCTATATAATCAAAATCTAAGCTTTCAATGTATTCTGGAGCATCTGTATATAGTATAGTTGATGTCATCTTATTTAGAAATTAACTCAGGTATCGTCAAATACATTATTGTATTTGACTTCGATTTGTCCCGGACTTATGGAAGTTTGTAATATTGCAATGTTGAATCAAAGGCCAGACTATCTGTAGCAATAAGATCTGTGCTTGATGCAAATACTATTGTACCAATTATTAAAGCTGAGATTATCTTCATAAAGTGATTGTTTATACAAAGGTTTGACTAGATAGAATGAAGACGTTTACTCATTCACTTTCTCGACACGGGGTATTTCTGCATAAATTGCCACTTTTTTTATATCATTTACCGAAATAACTCTTAACCCTCCTATTAACCTGGATCTCAATCCGTATAAGGTATCATTCTGAAAAATAACAGTGTCAAAATATGCCTTCACTTTTTTGCCATCCGACTTTTTTTGTATGATAAATTCGGTATTTTTATCAGGGTACAACCATACTTTATTACCGCGTTTGTCTTCACATTTTATTTTCTGTAAGTTATTTGACGGATAGTCTATTAAAGCAAACCGTTGAAAATACAGGTTTCTCTCAATCTTTTGATTTTCTCGAAGCTGGGAAACCAAACTTTCGGCAGATATCATATAATTTGCACAACCTGTAAATAAAATCAGGATGGTTAGTACGGAAAAGGCTCTTAAAATATACATAGTTAATAATGGTCTTTCTCAAATATGTTAGTAACAGTTATAGCTTCCTGTATTATTATTTTGGACACAAAGTATCATTTTTGCATTTGATACTTTGCGATTTCACGAGCAACTTCATTAGTTGATGTCCTTACACCATTAATGAGCAAACACAAAAGTACTGTACTTCCACAAGTCCACATATCACCTCTACTATTTTGGTCTCCTTCGGTTTCTATTGTTAGTATAATTTTCTTCTCCCTGGTTGAATAAAGTGAGGGTGTAGGTTTAAAACGGTCATCCCATTATTTGTATCTGTATGAACATTGCTAAAATAAATAATATAGTCAACTTTGAACTCGTCCGCTAGTTTTTTCAATGATGCGATATCAGCATGTTGATTAGGAACCTCAACAATTGTTGAAAAGGGTTCCTCTCTATTGAAATAAAGATTATAAATCTCTGTGGAATAAGTTGAAAGTGTATAATAATATTTAAATCTTTTTACTTCTACCTCCTGAGCTTTAGCGAGTGCAAGTCTTTTTCTTGCCCTTTCCTGTATCTCCTTAAATTGCTGTTCCATTTCTTTTGGATAGCTTTTAAAGTTCAACATATTTTCCATTTCTTTAATCTCATTGTAATATCGCTTCTGATAGCTCAATTGTACACTATCTATATCATTATGTAGAGATTTGTCAATGATAGCAGTATCTGGTTTAACAATTATAAGTCTAAAAGGATTGAGTTTACCTTGTTGTCCATAAGACTTCAGCCCAAGTATTAGTAGAATTATTTTAAAAATATTTCTCATAGCAGTTTTCTAAAAATGTGTATCAGTTTATTTCTGTACAATGTATAAAGAATCACTATAAACAAAAAGTCCGAACAGAGTTCGGACTAGTGTTTGAGATGAGTTTGTGACAGAGCTTTATTATAGATCCATTTCTATTTATTGTTTCGTACCTGCTTTTGCCTTACCCGTACGTTTCAGTTCGTCCAGTACTGCTTCCAGTTTCTTTGGATCTTTCATATACTTGCTCAGGTCTACCAGCTCTACCTTACGAAACTCAACAGGATGGCTTTCACTCTGTAGCGCGATGTATCCTTCTGTTAAAGGCTGTCCATCTTTTTTGATAGCAGGATCATAATTGCTTACTGTGCCATCCCCTATCTGAGGTTTCTCATAACGCAGTACTGTATCTCCTTCTACAATATGGGTAAGCACAGAATCTCCCAATACCAGTACCTCTGCTCGTACCCACCGATCGCCATGATAGGTTTTTGATTTGGAGTCAACACAATGAGGTGTAAACAACTTTCCATCCATCATTACATTTGTACCTGGTGTACACAAGTTAGCTGTATGGCGTTCATCTTTGCCATTGCCTCCCAGCAACTGGTACTCAATAGAGATCGGAAAGTCCTGCTTCACACCCATTGTTTTTGGGTCCTGGCAGTGTAACATCATACCACTGTTGCGCCAGGCCCATCCTTCTCCGCCGGGAGCCTGCTCACCTACAAAGCGATATTCTACAGCCAGCAGATAAGCTGAAAATTTCTGCTTATAGAAGATATGACCATACTGCTGATCAAATTTCTTGTACTGATCATATCGGACAATCATTTTGCCATCCTGTACCCTGAAGGTATTTCCATAGTTATCATCATACGGATGACCTGCTACTTTGACATGCCAGTCTTTCATGTCTTTTCCATTGAACAACTGAATCCAGGTAGGCTTGGGAGCTTTTTTCTGTGCTTCGCTCACAACACAGGTTAACAGGAACAAACAGGTTATAAGAAGTCTCATATTCATACGAAAGTGGTTAAAAATGAATAGTCTGGTCTAAAGCCAGACTGGCTATTTATTGTTTTATATTGCTGTTAAAATCTATCCATTCTAAAGAGAACAAGTGCTGGTTAGGCAATGTATCCTTTACAAAGACAAAGTACAGATCGTGTTTTCCGCCTGGGTCTTGTATAGGAGTGCTTATTTCTTTTAATACACCCCATGCACCTGTTGAAACATAATTCAAGGTACTGATTACCTGCCCTTTTGGAGAGTCAATATGTACTTCTATTGTAGCATCCTGATCTTTGGAGGCATAGTTATACGTAAGCTGATTGATTCCTTTCAGATCAATGTTCTTTAATACAAAATATGACTTATTGTGAATGTTGCCCAGTCGTTTTCCCTGACGGTTCATCTTAAACAAGATATCGGCATCAGCTGCTGTTACCCGGTTTGGACGTAATACCAATACATCCTGATTTGTCAAAGGAGTAATGGCTCCTCCTTTATCTGTATAAGAAGCGGAAAGTATATAACGCCCCTGCTCTTCTTTGCCCACATGGTCTTTCAGTGACAAAGCTCCCTGAGCAGGTAATTTCTTATCGGGTTGTTTAACAGACAGCGACAATACATATTTTACAATCTCTGTAGCTTCTTCACGAGACAACTGAGGATGGGCATTCATTGCATGATCACCCCAAACACCGCCACCACCGGTAATCACTTTATTCGCCAGACGAGCTGTAGCCGTTTTGTCTCCAACGTACTTTTTAGAAACCTCCATAAAAGCTGGGCCTACAGATTTTTTGTCAATCTGGTGACAAGCTTTACAATCACTGTTAGCCATCAAAGTTTTGCCAATATTCAGATTGGTTATTTGTTGGTGTCCAATCAGAGGTTCATTGGTGAGTACTTTAGGAATATAATTCAGTTTTACCTGTACCTTCTTGTTATCAATCAATTTATCTTCATTGTCTTTTATATCGACTGTATAATTCAATGGAGTAGCACCAGCAAAGAAGAAGGAACTGTTTTGTGTTGTATTGATAGCCACTTGAGGCAGAGTATTTCCTACTTTAATTTCCAACGTATCCAGACTGCTCTGTCCTGCTGGGTCAGTAACTTTCAGAATAGCTTTGTATACACCATTTTTTTCAAATGTGTACGTTGGATTCGCTTCTTTGGAAGCGACCTGATTTCCTTCAAAACGCCACTCATACGTTAATTTATCTTCTTCATCCGGATCAGAACTACGCTGGCCATTGAAAGCTACTTTCAAAGGGACTAGTCCTATGGTATCTTTTGCCATTATTCTGGCTACAGGGGCACGGTTTCCTCCATTAAACTCCACCTTTACCAAGCGAGCATCTTCGTTGTCAATTCCATATACAGAACCATACTCCAGAATATAAAATGCACCATCAGGACCAATCTCCATATCTACCGGCCTACGGAAGTCACCAAGGGTTGGCATGAAAGGCTCCATCCGTTTGAAATTCTGGTTTTCATCCAGTCTTACAGCAAAGATCCAATTACGCATCCAGTCCAGTACAAACAATGCTTTGTCATAGTAGTCAGGTATTTTAGTAGAAGAAGCCAGTTGAGCATTGTAATGATAAACAGGGCCACCAATGGCACAACGTCCGCCTACACCCAATTCAGGAAACTCGTCTGATTTATTGTAGGGATACCAGATCATAGCCTTTTGTGCAGGAGGAAGGTTTTTAGCTCCGGAATTGTTAGGCGAATTATTGACAGGAGCATTGGGATCAAACAGATCGCCTACCGCCTTAGTAGCAAAGTCATACTGATGATACGGTTTGTTATCTCCTACAAAGTATGGCCACCCAAAGTTACCCGCTTTGCGTGCCTGGTTAAATTCATCGTATCCGCGTGGGCCTTGGACTCCATCTGTTCCGGAATCAGGGCCAATCTCACCCCAATATAAAATGCCCGTTGCCTGATCTACAGAAATACGATAAGGGTTACGGCATCCCATAATATAAATCTCCGGACGAGTACCAGGTGTACCTGCCGGAAACAGATTTCCTTGCGGAATTGTGTAGGTGCCATCTGCATTCGGATGAATACGAAGAATCTTTCCTCTCAGGTCGTTGGGGTTGCCAGCGGAACGTTCTGCATCAAAAATCAGTCTACCAGATCGGGTATCAATTGGTGCAAATCCATTGGATTCAAACGGAACTGTGTTATCACCAGTTGAGATATATAAGTTTTTCTCTTTATCCCAGGCCAGTGAACCACCCGTATGGGCACTTACTTCGGCTTCGATAGGTACTTCTATTAATACTTTCTCAGTTGCCAGATCCAGATTACCATCTTCACCTACCACAAAGCGGGAAATCAGTTGTTTCAATTGCCCTTTGTCGGATGTAGTATAGAAGAAGTATAGGAAATGGTTCTGGTTAAAATCAGGATCTATGCTCATCCCCAGCAAACCATTCAGGTATTTATCAACTGCTGCCACAGGAAAGTCACGAAGCAGCTTTGTTTTTTTGGTAGTAGGTTCATATACATAAAACTTCCCACCCCGTTCAACAAAAAATACCCGTCCATCGGGCGCTACAGCCAGTTCCATTGGCTCGTTCAGGTCATTGGTCAATACAGTTTTTACAAAGCGGTTTTCCTCCGGTGTCTTTACTGCATAGGATCTGGAATAATCCAGTCCTTTGTCCTCGCCTATAGCATATCTTATGCCACCTAACAGGTGTTTTACAAATAAAGGTTCACTGAAACTTTCATCGGTATGACCACCTCCTGTATAGAAAGCACGACCTCCATCATAGTCGTGATACCAGGCAATGGGATGATAATCCCCATTGGTACCTCCTTCATAGGAAGTTTCATCCAGTGTAGCCAGTACTTTTATTTCAGGGCTGATATTTTTATAGTTATACCATTCATCTTTACGCTCCCAGCGAGCGGGTAATCCTTTCATGGCCTGATGTGTAGTATCTACTACATCTACAGTAGCTGCACGTACATTGGGATTATTAGGGTGACTGGCAAAATATGCTCCTACCAGACGATTATACCACGGCCAGTTGTATTCTGTATCTGCTGCAGCATGAATCCCTACAAAACCTCCTCCAGCCTGAATATACCGCTCAAAAGCGACCTGCTGATCAGGATCAAGTACATTCATGGTAGTACTCAAAAATACAACCGCACTGTATTTCTTCAGATTATCCTCTACAAAGTAGGCAGCATTTTTAGTTGTATCTACATCGAAGCCGTTTTCTTTACCCATCTTCTGCAAGGCCGCAATACCACTAGGGATAGAAATATGAAACCACCCTTTGGTCTTTGTAAAGACGAGAACACGTGGCTTTTTGGTTTGAGTAACAGGAGCAGATTGATTAACAGATGTGGCAACAGGTTTGGTTTTACAGGCATAGAAAATACCTGTCAGGCCTGACAGCAGTATCACTGTCAAGCCCATGTGTTTGGAAAATCTACGTATAAACATGAAAGGAGTAAATAGAAGTTACAAAGCTAGAAGCACAGAACACGTGCCAAAATTACACTTTAATGCGAATCCTAAAATAAAATGTCAAAATACAGTTCCCAACTTCCAATAGGTAAACCCTATTGTACAAAGTCTAGGGTACTATATCCTGAGCCGTTTTAGGTTTATTAGTAAGTTGATATACCTGAATAGCTTGTTGGTTTATTCCGAAAAAAAGTTTATTATCTATACTCAAGAGACTTCTCACATCGCCATTCAGATGAAAGCCAGATCTTGTTTTGGGAACATAGGAAAAGCTTCCTTTACCATCTCCTTTTAACAATGTCCCACAATTAGCATCATATTTACCAAACCGAAGACGGGTATATTGGCTATTTCCACAAAAAAGCAAATCTTTATTGCCATCTCCATCATAATCGAAAGACTCCATCGCAAATACAGGTGAGAATTGTACTTCCAGTGGAAGCTCTTTTTTTACAAACTTCCCATTGCCCCCTTGTATAAAACAGACTGTTTCCATACAATTGGCTGTCAAATGCATAGCACCCTCCAGTTCGGCAGGTTTAAAAATTTCAGTTAGGGTGGCAGAGGCATAGCTGGCATAATTTTTAAACCGTGCTCTCATCATAGTCAGTTGTTCCAGCAATTCATCCCGACTGATATATGGATAACTTTTCCCCTGAATATAAAAACAGAGAATGGGATCAACCGACCCGTTGGCATCAAAATCTTTGGCGTACAGTTCAGCGGGTTCTTTATCAGTAGCTTTGCATTGCGTGTTTAATCCCAGATTACCTACTAACAGATCAGCTTTACCATCGCCATTCAAATCATCAACCAACAGCTTGTTCCAGAATCCCTGATAGGATTTATCAAAATACTGATTTGTCTGGTCTACCAGCTTGCTATTGGTGTTGGTAAAAATCCGGATAGGCATCCACTCTCCGACTACAATCAAATCCTGTTTTTGGTCTCCATTTATATCTAGCCACGCAGCATCTGTAATCATCCCGGCTTTCTGTAAATCCGGACACAGAGTAGCAATCTGGTTGGTAAATTTCCCCTTGCCATCATTTACCAGCAGGTAGCTATCCGGGCTTTCAGGATAGCGGCCAGGGATCACTCTTCCTCCTACAAATATATCCGGATGCTGATCTCCGTTCACGTCTGCTATGTTTACACAGGAGTTGCTGGTAAGCATTTCTGGTAGTGCATCCAGTGCTTGGGTAAAGTTGCCTTTTCCATCATTCAGGTACAATCTGTCTTGTAACAATGGATCATTAGGTGCATAGTTATCATATCCTCCACTCACTACATACAAATCCAGGTCGTTATCCCCATCACAATCAAAGAAAACGGCATCTACATCTTCGCTGGCTTTATCCTGTATAAAAGCAGGTATAGCTTTTGGTATAAACTGCCCATTTTTTTGTTGAATAAATAAAGACCCACCTTGTCCATTCCCCCCTCCAGCATAGATATCTTCCAGATTGTCTCCATTTACATCTCCCTTTGCCAGACAAGGCCCAAAGTAAGACATTGCCTGTACCAGCAAAGACTGACGTTTAAAATCTTTAACTGAGACATCCTGATGCGTAAAATGGATAGGAGTATTTACTTCTTTAAAAACAGGTTGTTCAATAGGATGTTTTTTGAAAAGTTCGGTTGCCTCTTTTTCGTGTACTGTAATCCGTTGGTTAGTTTTTATTCCAGGCAAAACCTGCTGCTTACCGCTTAGCCAGATAACTTGCAATGAATCTATCTGAGTAGTATTTCCCATCCCAAAATGTAAGACAGGACTTACACTCGACTGGAACCCTTGTGTGGGCATCTGTTCCAGAAACTGTTGTTTTCCGTTAACATATAAATATACTTTAGCTCCTAAACCCAAAACATTTTTCCCGGTGCCTTCCAACTGTACTTGCAAGTAATGATGTTTTAGCTGGTTATTTGTTTCATTCTGATAGACAAAAGCAGGCTGATTAATGGTATTAATGACCAGGTCCAGATCGCCGTCATTGTCCAGATCAGCGTAGGCTGCGCCATTGCTGTTGGAAGATTGTTGTACACCCCATTTGCGATTCTGATTTGAGAAAGATAGATTTCCATTATTCTGAAACACATAATCACTCACCTGAGAGGAAGGGATCTGGCTTACCAGTTGCATAACATCAGTCCGTTGCAGCCGACCTTTCTGCTGAACAAAATCATCCATATATTTCACAAAGTCCATATTGGTATAATCCCGCAAATAGCCATTGGTCACATATAAGTCTTTCCAGCCATCGTTGTCCAGATCTGCAAATAGTGGTGCCCAGCTCCAGTCGGTATTGGATATACCTGCCAGCTGGCCTATTTCACTGAAAGTACCATCTCCATTATTGAGTTGCAGCATATTGCGCATGTACTGATAGTGAAATCCAGATCGTAGAACCAGATCAAACTTATCGTAGTTATCGGGCGCAAAAAGCAGTTTCTGCCGTCTGTTGTCCTCAGGCAGCATATCGAGGGTAAAAATATCAGGTTTGCTGTCATTGTTTACATCTGTTACAGCATTGCCCATCGAGAATTGAGAAGTATGTCCCAGGCTCTTTTGAAGTTTATCTGTAAAGGTTCCATCGCCATTGTTAATATACAGGTAATCAGGGACAGTGTAATCGTTAGAGATATACAGATCGGGCCAGCCATCTGCATTAATATCTGAGACTCCTATTCCCAACCCATAGGTCAGAGCCGAACTACTGATACCTGCTTTTTCTGTCACTTCTGTGAAATAATCATCTGTATTCTGAAATAACTGAACTCCCGAAAAAGGATCTTTTTCTCGTAGCAAAGCTGCTGTTTTCTTTTCTTCCAGTACAGGTAAAAGTTTCAGATTGTGATTTAATAAAAACATGTCCAGATCACCATCTTTATCATAGTCAAAGAAAGCAGCCTGTGTACTGGCAGCAGGACTGTCTAACCCATATTTTTCAGCCTGTTCTTCAAAATGTGGTACACCCTTCGCATCTGCTCCTTTATTAATAAATAACTGATTCTTCCGTTTTTCCGGTCTCAGATTACCAGAATAACATTGATATATATCCAGCAAGCCATCCCCATTCACATCAACCATAGTAACCCCTGTACGCCATGGCCCTTCACGCCCTGCCACTCCTGCCAAAGAGGTTATATCTTCAAATTGCATATTTCCTTTATTCAGATACAGGCGATTTGGCACCATATTTCCTGAGAAATACACATCCTGCATGCCATCCTTATTGATATCACCAATAGCAACACCTCCACCATTGTAGAAGTATTCGTAGACCATAACATTGGTGTTCAAACCTTCTGTTAAGGTATTGGCAAAGTTAATATGTGTTTTTTCAGGTGGAAGTAGAGTTAATAATGGAGTATCTGTCAACGCTTCTTTGGTAGCTGGTGACTTACAGGAGTAGAAAAGCCAGGCACTCATCAGCATAGATACTGTGAGAATCCTATGTAGGTGACGGTTCACGTTTCAGGAAGTAGAGTGGTAGATAAGGCAGAAAAAATGTCAGCACATTGCTGCACTGACATTTTTTATTCTATTATGATTTAAAAACCTGGATTTTGTACCAGTTTGGCATTTCGGTTTATTTCATCACGGCTAATCGGCAAATAGTACATTTTATCAAGCCATAACCTGTTTTCAATACCTGGATCTATATTGAGCGGAGTGTATACATAGTTATAAGTCTGAGGATCATACTTATAAAGTGTCAGAGACTTTCCTGGTTTGAATGTAGCGGTAATATTAATAATCCCAGCTTTTTGTCCCAGTGTCTCTGGAGCAATCATCCAGCGACGTGCATCATGATAGCGTTGCTCCTCGTAAGCCATTTCTATTCTACGCTCATTCCGGTAGCGTTGTTTCAGTGCATCTCCACTCTCCGTAATGGCAGGCATACCAGCACGAAAACGTATCTTATTCAGCCACGTCCTAGCCTCTTCATCTTCTCCTAATTCTATACAAGCTTCTGCGTAATTAAACATGGCTTCTGTATAGCGGAAAAACGGCCAGGGAATCTCCTGCCAGGTATTTTGATCTACAATAGAAGGATTAGGATCAATAAATTTCCGCATATAGTATCCGGTACGGCTTCCGTTCCAGTCCTCAATAGAGCTTTGACGCGTATCCAGACCAAAGTATGGAACCACTTCATTTTTGCTGTTTAAAATCTGATACTGACCTGTCTGAATCTGGTTATTTGGATCTTTTCCTGCCCCATCTGCCGTACGAGGCTTCCAGGGAGAGCCATCATGTAAAATGGTAGCATCCATGCGAGGATCTCTATTCTGATAAGGAGCACTGGCATGATCAGGATTGTTCCAGTCAAAAGATGTTCCATCCATCATCTCATAATCATCAACTAGGTTTTGAATAGGTGTATTACCAGCCCAGTTATGATAGCCATTTGGTCCATTGAACAAACCAACTCTTCCTCCATCTTCCTGTTTCAGATTAATGAAATAGCGGGCAAAAATCAGTTCGCTTTCTCCCCCACCTTTAGATAAAGACATATTCATATAATTGGTGGTTCCCTGCGCAGGTGTTACAGGTGCACTCAGATTGGTCTGGTAGCCATATCCCGTCAAATCCAAGACAGCTTTTGCCGCATTTTTGGCCGCTAACCAACGTGCATCCCGACTTCCGTCAATGTATCCTAATATATTTTTATCTGAAAAACCTCCAATGGTAGCAGATTTGGCGCTAGCCGTTGGAATGTCATGCAAATCACTGGCTGCATATAAAAGGATACGGGATTTTAGTGCCAGTGCAGCGCCTTTAGAAGCCCGTCCGTTTGCCATGGTTTTGCCATCTAACAGTTGAGCCCCTGCATCGCAATCTTTTACAATAAAGTTAACACACTCTTCAAATGTATTTCTGGGTACAGTATAGTCAGCTTCACCCAGTCCATAAGACCGCTCTATTAAAGGTACACCTCCATAGTAACGTACCAGTTGATGGTAATAATAGGCTCGCAAAAAAAGAGCTTCCCCTCTTAATCGTTCTACGATTCCATTGGCGTTTTCAAACTCAGGAGATTCCAGATGTTCAAGGGCCAGATTACAAGCTCTGATTCGTTGATACATAGCTGGCCAGTCCAAAGTACCATTAATCCAGCCACGATCCGCAGGGTTAGAACGGGATTCAGTAATAGTATTAATCCCCCGACCAGGATGGGTGAAAATGGCTTCGTCTGTCAGTGAAGCTAACATTTGCTCATTAAATCCACCTTGGCCAAGGCCATTATAGATCTGTGTCACAAAGGCTTCTGTTAGTGCAGCATCTTTCCAAAGAGCGTCATCAGGGACCTCTCCTAAAGGTTTTGTATTCAGAAAGTCATCATTACAACTGGTGATTAGCAATAAAGTAACAATGAAGCACAGTGATATATATCTTATCTTGTTCATTAGATTCATAGATAAAGTACTTAAAACGATACAGTTAAACCCGTGTTGATAATCCTTGCCTGTGGATAATATTGTCCCAGTGTATTAGTGGCCTCAGGATCATACACTTTTAATTTATCGATAGTGAACAAATTCAACCCATTTACATACAGGCGTAAGCTTCCAATACCAGCTTTCTGTCCCAGAGAGGCAGGCAATGTATACCCGATCTCAAAGTTTTTCAGACGAATATAATTGTTACTTCTCAACCAATAAGTATTGTTATTGGAGTAGTACTGGTTACTCCGGTCTGCAATACGTGGGTGTACACTACTTGGATTTTCTACTGTCCACCGATTATCGTATACATCTTTCAGATAGTTTCCGATGCTTCCTGACTCACCTGTACTTACATACACCTGTCCACCTAATCCAGCCTGGAATAGTATAGAGCAATCAAAGTTTTTGTATTGAAGACCAATAGTCGCACCACCTGTGAACAGAGGTACATTAGTTCTATCGTTGCGAAGTTGATCGTCTGGTGTAATTTTGCCATCTGGTTTACTAGGGTCTGGACTATCTTTGGTACCTCTCACATCTTTGTACTTCATATCTCCCGGACGCAGAGTGTTGGTAATAGCGGAATAGTCTATTGTATTGGCATCTATATCAGACTGATCTTTAAATACCCCATCATACTGATAAGCTAAGTAAGTATACATTGGTTTGCCCGTTGTTCTCTGCCAGGCAGGAACACCTGGTGCCTCATCCCAGAATAGAATTTTATTTTTGGCATATCCACCATTAAAGCCCACATTGTATTTAAAATCGCCAATATTTCCATTATGACCTAGTTTAAATTCCCACCCTTTGTTTTCAACTTTAGCAATATTTTCTATAGGCAAAGGCATTCCAGTAGTCTCAGGAACAGATCCAAGTCTTGGTCTCAGTATTTTAGTTCTTTTATTCAGAAACACATCAAATTCAAATGTAATTTTCCCCTGAAACAACTGTCCCTCCAATCCTAAATCAGCATTGTTAGCTACTTCCCAGGTAATAGCCTTATTAGGTACCCGAGTTTCAAACAAGGTCTTTACCTGTTGATTAGCAATAATGTAGCTATCAAAGGCATACGTAGACATATATTGGTATTCCTGTAAGGCACCATCTGGTACCAGTGCAATGTTGTCATTTCCCATCTGTCCCCATGAACCACGTAGTTTTAGATAATTGACAAAAGACACATTATTTCTGAAAAAATCTTCTTCAGAAATCTGCCATCCAGCCATTACACCTGGGAAAAACCCATACCGACTATTTTCAGGGAACATATATGATCCATCATATCGCCATAGAAACTCTGCCAGGTACTTCTCTTTAAAGTTATATGCAACACGGCCAAAGTAATTTAAACGGGCACGTTCCCAGGCGCTACCCCCATTATTTTTCTGTAAGTCACCACCTGCAAACATCTGATCAATAGCAGGTGAGATAAAGTAACGACGATAGGCATTAAAGTTATCATTCTGAATGGTTTCACGGTTTGTTCCCGCTAAGAACGTCAATGAATGTGGTCCAAACGAACGAGTATAATTAAGTATCGCACCCAACAATACGTTCAATTGATTTTCATCCCCCTGAGTAAGGTTTGGTTCTGCAGGCCCACGAGCCCCTTTGGCAAGCTTAGGTGTTACACCATCCGCCTCATAAGCTCCCTGCCAGGAATATAGATACCAGGGCTTGTCCCATCTTTTGGTACGTTTGATAAACTTATCAACCGAAGCAGTACCAGTTATCTTTAAGCCTTCGATCCAAGGAATAGTAAAATCGATAGAGCCATTGGTTTGGAAATAATCTCTTTTATCCTGGTCATATCCTGTCTGATTAGTAGTAATTACAACCGGATTCTCCCCATTTTCGATATCTGGTCCAGGTAAACCGTTTGGCCAGTATGCAGGCATGGTAGGTAATCCTCGCATCAACATCCTGAAAATAGCACCGGCACCACGTGTTGGGAAAAAACGAAACTCTTCACGCCCCAACAAACCCAAGCTTACATGTATATTCTTGTTAATATTTCCATCCATATTAACCCTCATATCATATTGCTTGTAACCCGTAGCTGCATTTTTATAGTAAGCATCCTGGTTTTGATATCCAATAGAGGCCAGGTACTGAAAGTTTTCACTCCCACCTGTTAACTGGATATTATGTCTTGATTGTGGAGACCATGGTTTTAATGCATCTTTATACCAATCTGTGTTAGGATGAAACCAGGGGTCAGAACCATCTGCAAATTTTTGAAAGTCATCAGGCTTAAAGGGTGCATTTACAGTCGACCCATTGGCTTTGGTATAGCTACCTGTTTCTTTAAAAGCTTTAGTGGCAGCAGCCCATTCATTAGTAGGTAAATTATAAACCTCCAGTTCATTTCGCATTTCGGCAAACTGGGTAGAGTTCGCCAGTTTAGGAATAACAGTTGGCTGAGCCCAACCCTGATTAAAAGAGTACGACAATTGAGGTTTTCCTGTTTTACCTCTCTTTGTTTTAATCAGAATAACACCATTGGCAGCCCTTGCACCATAAATAGCAGCAGAAGCATCTTTTAGTACAGAGATACTTTCCACATCTGCTGGATTAATTCGGTCAAACCCTCCTTCCCTTGCTGGTACTCCATCTATTACAATCAACGCATTATTATTCCCTAATGTATTTGACCCACGAATTCGAATAGAAGATCCATCATATCCGGGCTCCCCACTGGCTTGTACAGCAGTAACACCAGGCATACGACCTGCTAGTGAGTTGGATAGGTTTACAGCGGGTGATTTAACAAGGTCTGTACCTTTTACTGTTGCTACTGCACCTGTCACAGTTTCTTTCTTTTGTTCACCATATCCCACTACGACTACCTCCTGTAAGGCTTTTAAGTCAGGTGCCAGTGAAATATCTATGGTTGTGCGCCCACCAATCGCAACCTCTTCTGTAACATATCCAATAAATGAAAATACCAATGTGCCATTTGCATCAGGGACAGCTAATGTATAATTGCCATTTGCATCAGTGGTTGTACCTACGGTTGATCCTTTTACCACCACACTTACTCCAGGCAAGCCCTCATTCTGATCACCTGTTACTCTTCCTTTTACAGTCTGAGCCAATTGATCCTGTACATTTGTTTCAGGAGCCGTCTCAGTGAGTTTGTCACGTTTTACAATGACAGTCTTGCCAGACACCTCATAGGTCAATTGCAGTGGTGTCAATAAATATTCCAATACTCTATCCAATGACTGATTTTCCAGGTTCACAGATACAACTCTGCTTGCCTGTATCAGTGTAGAGCTAAAGACAAACTTAATATCTGCCTGATTCTCAATCTGTTTTAATACTTTACTAATTCGCTGGTTACTTGCCTGCAGATTAACCTTCACATCCAGCAGGTTTTGTGACCTGCCTTCATATGCCTGTGCTGTCCCCGCGAAGATTATAGCCAGAAAAAACTGAAAAAGTGATATTCGCATGGCCGTTAGTAACCAATGTTGTAGTGGTCGATTCTTTTTCATACCTTTAAGTGCTTTTGTTAGATGATTTTTATTTGACAAATGCTTCCCTGCATCCTGAAAAGTCAGGATGAACTGAACGACAATCCGAAAAGGGAAATCTGTTTATAATCGGCAATGTTGCAGCATTGCCGATTGTATTTATATGTAAATTTCCTTAGCTACATAGGCTATAAAAGTTTATGGTGAATAGGTTAAGATAAAAAATAGCATTTCTGTTTTGTATCAATTGCAGCCTTTGCTGTGGATCAGTATCTGCCCATCCACAACTTCATATTTAGCCTCAATAGCTTTACATAAAACTGTCAATTGTTCGAATAAAGGTTCATTACCCAAAGTAGCTGTTAACTGGCAGTGTGACATAAGTTCTTCATCGTAAACAAGATCGATACTATAGGTTTTTTCCAATGCACTAAATACCTGTGCGGCGGGTGCATCCTCAAAAACAAAACGAGCCAGATCTTTGTGCGGAATAGTCACTATTGGTTTCTCTACCAAAGTTTTTTCAATCCGAGCTTCTTCACGAGAGAAAACTACCTTTTGATTTGGAGTTAAGATTACACCTTTAACCTCTTCCTGAGAGTTTTTACGATGAGATAGAGTATCCTGACTGGCATATACAGATACTTTTCCACTACGCACTTCTACTGTAATGTGCTTCTCAGCTTCATAAGCACTGACTCTGAATTTTGTACCCAACACTTTAGTTACTAACTCATTGGCATATACCAGAAAAGGTTTCGAAGGATTTTTGACAACATCAAAAAAAGCCTCACCTGTCAGAAATACTTCTCTTGTAGAACCTGTAAATGCCTCTGCATAAGCAATGCGACTATTTTTTTTCAGGGTTACACGACTTCCGTCTGGAAGCTCTATGGTTAGAGGAGACTCTCTTTGGTTAACCTTCTCAATCAACTTCTTTTTCTGATTTACAGCCACTACCTTATTTTCATCAGATAAAGTTTCTGGCTTAGTAAGTGTGTAAACCAAATATCCTATTCCGAGTAATAAAACAAAAGAAGCAGCTAGTGTAAACCATTGTTTGAAGTTCCAGAAAGGAGGAGTACTTTCAGAGAAGTCAATGTAAGGCTTATTTTCATCTCTATTGTTTTCTGGGGTCTGTCTGATTGTGGAGATTGTATCAGACACAATTGAATCTATTTCCGTATCAGATATGAAATCATTTTTTACACGCAAAGCCAACACAATCTTTCTGGCTTGTGCAACAACAGCTTGCTGGTTGGGATTTTGCAAAAGATATTGCTGCCATAGCATATCAAGCTCAGGTGTTGGTGTGAGCACCCATTGCCTGAAGGAATCACTCTGAACTAATGATATAATGTCAGCTCGCTGATAAGTATTCATGAAATCTGATATGTGCTTTTATTGTAGAGAGACAAAAAACACATTCAGATACTGCTTTTATTCTATTTTTTTTGAAAAAAATTATATACACCTTATAAAGCAGCTCCTACTAAACTGTATATCAATGTATTATAGATAAAAGCACAAATAAAAAAAGTTCTGTTTTCCAATTTTCTTTCAGATGTTTAAAAGCAGATTGCAATAGGTTGGATACAGACTGTAAATTGATTCCCATAATTTCAGCTATTTCCTCACGGGTTAGTCCTTCAAAAAAGCGAAGATAAATCACCTCTTTCTGACGCTTGGGGAGTTGCTCCAGATAATTCTTTATCTCGTGAGCAAGCAATTGGGTTGTTTCTTCCTGAATTAATGAATCTTCAACAGAAAACTCTACTTCAAAAAATACATCGGAGGTGATTTCTTCTGTCACAAAGTATCCTTTCTTGGTCATGCCCCGATGCAGACGTCTGCGTAGTGCAGCCATCAGATAAGCCTTCACGGTCTGGACCTCACTTAGAAATTGTCTACGGTTCCAAAGATCCAAAAAGAGATCCTGGATGCAGTCCTTTACAAAAGCACCATCTTTACTAAATTTAGTACCGTAATGAAAAAGCTTACGAAAATGCATCTTCATCAATTGCTCCAATGCACCTTCATCACCTCTGCGAAAGCAGTCCCAGAGTTCAGTATCATTTATCTTTTCCAATATATCTTTCGGCATTTTCATGGGTAAAACAAATATATGCAATTATTCCAATAAAATATAGTAAAAAAAATATTAGATATACAACATACTACCGAAAATCACACAATGGTCTATGTATACTATCCAGCTTCTTTTTTACCAATATAATTATATCTACACTCAACGATACAGACACAAACAACTTATTTACAGATAATTATCCAGCAAAAAAAAGACGAACCCCAAGGCAAATTTTGTCTTGGGGTTCGTTTTTTAATTAGGTTTAGACTTTACTTATCAATTCTTTTATGCGAACTTCTTTTTTCTGAAAAATTTCTTTTCGGTAGTATTCTTTCCAGTCGTATTCTTCCCTGAACGAGCAACATTTCCATTCCTAGAGTTGTTAGCAGAATGCTTTGAGATTGGAGCCTTTTCTTTAGATACAGGTATAAAACCTGTCATAGCAAATGGATGGTCTTTAACTTCTGGAACAGTTTTGCCAATAAGCTTATTAATATCCTTCATATAGGCAATTTCCTCTGCATCACAGAAAGATAACGCCATTCCGCTGGCACCAGCTCTTCCTGTACGACCAATACGATGAACATACGTTTCAGGCACATTAGGTATCTCAAAATTGATTACATAAGCCAATTCATCTACATCTATACCACGTGCGGCAATATCGGTAGCAACCAAAACACGAATCTCTTTACTTTTAAAGTTTGTCAAAGCTCGCTGACGTGCGTTCTGAGATTTGTTTCCATGAATGGCCTCAGCTTTAATTCCTTTTTTAGTAAGCACACGAACCACCTTATCGGCTCCATGTTTGGTTCGTGTAAATACCAATACTGTCTCAATCTTTGGATCTTCCAGGACATGTACCAGTAAATCATTTTTCTTTTCCCGGTCTACTTTATATACTACCTGCTGAATAGTCTCGGCAGTAGAAGAGACAGGAGTTACTTCTACTCTCGCAGGATTTTTGAGAATAGATCCCGCCAGACTTATAATGGCAGCTGGCATGGTAGCAGAGAAAAATAAGGACTGTCTCTTTGCAGGTATAATACCTAATACTTTTTTCACATCATGCACAAATCCCATATCCAGCATCCGATCTGCTTCATCCAATACGAATATGCTGATATATTGTAGATTTATCAAACGCTGATTGACAAGATCAAGTAATCTGCCAGGTGTTGCAACTAAAATATCAACTCCTCTTTGTAAAGCATCTGTTTGAGACTTCTGTGAAACACCCCCAAAGATTACAGTGTGCTTTAAACTGGTATTTGCTCCATAGGCAGCAAAACTGTCTCCTATCTGAATGGCCAGTTCACGGGTAGGTGTAAGGATCAATGCTTTAATGCGTCGGGGTCCTTTCTCCAGCTCCTGTCTGTTAGCTAACAATTGTAAAATAGGAATGGCAAAGGCAGCTGTTTTGCCTGTACCTGTCTGTGCACAACCCAGTAAATCTTTTCCTTGAAGAATGAAGGGTATTGCTTGTGCCTGAATAGGCGTTGGCTTCGTATACCCTTCGGTCTCCAAAGCCTTTCTGATAGGTTCTATCAGATTGAGATTTTCAAATGACATAAAATGAGTTTAAGAAAAAAGTATGTCAATGTCTTGTTTAGATTGACATCTTATCCATGATTTAGAATAATAAGGCGAAGTACGCCGTGATCTTCGGATTACTTGGGGAGTCTGACTAAAATTCCCGGAAGGACAAAAGAGGGTACTGCTTTCCTTGTAACTATATTAATTGTAAAATAATTCATTTTCAATACAAAAAGCAAGAATTATTCATAGACAGGGTTCTATGAATTGTAAAGTCTGCTGCTTTTCTTATCATTTGCTAAATGTATACTCTTGCAAAACAGGAGGCTATCAACTTTAGTTGGCAAAGATGGCATATACAGCAAACGAAGCGAGCCAGTGATCACCACCATAATTACCAGAAGTTACATTAGGAAGTGCTGTTTTGAGAAAAGTTTCTGCGGTATGTTCAAAAAGTTGTTTATACTTATGCTTAGCAGGTAGACTCTTTGCGATTCCCTTCATACACCAGGCTCTGCTTAGGCTCAACCCATCCAGGTGTACAATCTGCATATCAGTACGATCACTTACTACAGGCATTTTCACTATGTTGTCAATACTACGTTTCTCATAAAACGCATTGAGCCATTTTACAAATTCATCCTGTGGTAAAACACGTCGCATCAAATCTGCAATTTCCAGGCTTGGAGATAAAAAATCAGCTCCATCCGGCTCCAGATAAGCGGGTGTTTTTTCGTTATTCAAATAGAAATTTTTGGCCTTGGCAATAACAGCCTGTTCAAAAGAAGTATTTTTAATAGCTCTTGCCCAATCTAAGGCAAATACCAACCCGAAAGCAGTATTGGGATGTACACCAGTACGGTTGGGATAAGTCTGCTTAGGTAAAAAGTCAGTCCAGAGTTTTAGAATTGTTTGCGTTAATGGCTGTAGGTTATGATGCCATTGTTTTGCCTGAGGAGTATCCCATGTATAAAGTTCTTCATCCAGTTTCAGTAACCAAGCCCAACCATAGGTACGTTCAAATGATCTGGTGGTTTTATATTTAGTAAAATAGTCTGCTTCTATTTTGATTTTCGCCGGATCAAACGATGTATTCAGGATCTGTATGATCTGCTCTTTCTCTGGTAATTGAGGATAGAGCTTGATCAATTTGACCAACATCCAGTGGCCATGTACACTGGAGTGCCAGTCCAGACAGCCATAAAATGAGGGGTGAAGTTCACTTGGTAGTAAACGATGATCTTCCGGTGCATCAGAGGAATGTCCTGTCTTATTCGGAAATTCCTGATGGATACAATGGATCGGCAATGCAGCTAGTCGACTGGCAATTTCAGGAGTGAACAATGATGATTGTGCAGAAGAATACGTTATCTGTAAAAGAAACAATAATCCGAAGAACCCGGCTTTCACTAGTGAATAGTTCATTGAACGTAGTATGTAGTAAAGTACAAACGCAATATACGAATCAGGCAAATCTGAACTGCAGGTAGTTTACAGTAAATCCCTTTCCTGTAAAGATACCTTCATAATGTGTTTTTATACCATGATGCAATGCCAGCAGTTCAGAATGGTATAAGTCAGTTGTATACAGCAGATCTTTTACTGGTACCTGTTGCAGTATTTCCATTGTGTATTCAAATAACAAGGGACTGTCTGTTTTTAAGTGAACCAATCCATCTGGAGGAAGCAGGCGTTTGTACATTTCCAGATAACGGGGATGTGTGAGGCGACGCTTATCATCACTTTTGCGTGGACGAGGATCAGGATGGACAATCCAGATTTCACTTACTTCCTTAGGAGCAAAAAACTTTTCCAGCCAGTCAATGGGTGTACGTAAAAAGGCTGCATTACCTAATCCTTGAGCAAGAGCAGCACTGCTCCCTCTCCACAACCGATCACCTTTGACATCTATACCAATAAAATTACGATCAGGATATACAGCTGCCAGTCCGGTAGTGTATTCACCCCGACCACAGGCTAGTTCTAATGTGATGGGATTGGAATTATGAAAATGAGATGTATTCCAATTACCTTTTGAGTTATCATACAATGGTTTACCTTCTTCAATGATATTTTCCCGAAGTTTGTTTTCTTCAAACCGGGCAAGCTTTCTACGGGCCATACTTTACTTTTAAATTTAACTACGTCACTCTGATGTTTTCGGCTGCGAATTTCGGATTAAATTCCGAATAAAAATAGCCAACTTTTAAACTGGCTATAACTCAATAGGTTAGAGTGAAGCTCCTTTTCTTACAACTCTTTTAACTCTGCTACCACAAATGTACTTCCTCCTATAAAGATCACGTCATTAGTGGATGCTCTGCGTCTGGCCTCTGCCAATGCATCGTTTACATCAGGGATCACTATACCTTTTAACTCATGCATTTCCCCTTTTTGAGCCAGAAGTTCTGCATCCATAGCTCTTGGCAAATGAGCCTGACAGAAATAATAGAATGCATCCTGAGGCAATAGCTTCAATACTTTTTCAGGATCTTTGTCATTGACAACTCCCATCACAATATGTAATTTCTCATAAGAAAGTCGTTTCAGTTGTTCTACAATGAAACGGATACCTCCTTCATTATGTCCGGTATCACAAATAGTTAATGGTTTTTCTGCCAATACCTGCCAGCGGCCTTTCAGACCTGTCAGTTGTACAGTATTAGCTATCCCCTGCTGGATATGGGAATCTTCTATCTTCCACCCTTTTTGTTGCAGAATCCGAACTGTCTGAATAACTCCAGCTACATTCTTCAACTGATAATCACCCACCAATGACAGTTGTAAAGTCAAGGTATATAGCCCATTTTCTTCTAGTGAAACAAAACGCTTATCTGCAACGAAGGTCTTATCCTGGAGGTCTATATGCTGGGAAGCAAAATACAAAGGTGCATGCTCTTGTTTTGCCTTATTTACAAATACATGTTCTATATCTTGTTGATACTCACTAATCACAACAGGAGTATTCTCTTTAATGATTCCAGCTTTTTCGCCTGCAATTTTCTCTAAAGTATCCCCAAGAATATCTGTATGATCCCAGCTGATATTGGTAATCAGCGAAACTTCAGGTTGGATCACATTGGTTGAATCTAACCTTCCTCCTAATCCCACTTCAATCACAGCAATGTCTACTTTTTCCTGAGCAAAATAGTCAAATGCCATCCCAACAGTCAATTCAAAAAAGGATGGCTGAACATCTTCTATAAAAGCTTTATTTGCTTCCACAAACTCCACAACCTTCTGTTCAGGCATCTCTTCGCCGTTGACTCGTATTCGTTCTGTGAATGATTTCAGATGTGGAGAGGTATACAATCCGGTTTTGTATCCTGCAGATTGAAGGATAGCAGCCAACATATGAGATGAACTACCTTTTCCATTTGTTCCGGCGATATGGATAGACTTAAATTTACGTTCCGGATTGCCCAAATGCTTGCATAAAGCCAGGGTATTGTTTAAATCTGCTTTATACGCTGCTTTACCAATTCGATGAAAAACAGGTAATCGGCTATAGAGATACTCAATTGTTTGCTGGTAAGTCATTGTGAAAATACAACTTGTAAACCTTCGTTCTTTTTACATGCTGGAAGCTAGCTATCTCAATTCTGTTATGGCATTAATGTAAAATCTTAAATACAAGTTCACGCAGAATATCTCCGTCTGATATTTGTCCAGCTTCAACTCCTTTGCATTGAAGATCTGCTTCGCGAAGGTAATGAATGATATGCATGGCTTTTCGTAAAGGATAATTGCGAATAGCAGTCAGATAATCTTTCGCAAAATAAGGATTCACACCTACAGCCGCTGCAATACCCGCCTCACTACGATCAGCAGAGGCATGGGCTAACAATACTTTGCTAAAAAAGCCAAACAAGGTAGCTACTACCATGATTGCCGGATTACTTTTGGGATTAGACTCAAAATAATGAATGATCTGATTAGCTCTGAGAACATTCCGTTGGATCAACGCAGTCTGCAGCTCAAATACATTGTATTCTTTGCTAATCCCTACATATTTCTGTATATGATCAGGAGTAATTTCTGACTTAGCCGGAATATTCAGAATAAGTTTGTCAATCTCATTACTCAGACGACTCAGATCATTGCCTATGTAATCAGCTAATAGTTGTGCAGCAGGTGGTTGTATGCGATACTCTTTGTCTTTTACATAAAAAATAACCCAATCGGGTAATTTATTGTCATACATCTTCTTGGCATCCACCAGTACCGCATTCTTGTCCAGCGTTTTGGCAAGTCCCTTTCGTCCATCCAATGTCTTATGCTTATGTGCCAATACAAGGATGGTTGATGGTACAGGATTCTGCACATAACTTTCCAGCAACTTCTGGCCCTCTTCACGTTGCAAATCACTCACTTCCTGAGCTTCTTTCACAATAACCACCTGACGTTCAGCCATCATTGGAAACCGACGAGCTTGGGTTACAATCGTCCCCACATTTACATCTTTTCCATAACACACAATCTGGTTAAATCCTTTATCATGTTCAGGCAGTGCATGCTGTTCAATAAAGTCGCTGATCAGATCTATATAATAGGGCTCGTCTCCCTGGAGGAAATATACAGGGGCAAATTCACGCTTTTTTAACTTTTCCAGAACGGCTTCAGGGCGATGGGGCATGTTTTTATCTACAGATGTCTAACAATTGGGTGCAAAGGTGCGAACGAAAAACAGGATCTCAAAATGATGTTCATCGGATTAAGCAGATATATTTGTGACTGTCTTATCCTCAATACAATGAATACGCAAGAGTTTTCTGATCAAATCTATTCTTTCCCAAACCGGTATACCAATCGGAATCTGGAAGAATATCTGAGAGCATTATATATGTTAGTTATGAGTCATTCGCATATACAGCCTAATGCTTTTCTTTTTGTTCAGCTATTAGAAGAAGCATTTACAGCAGTTGCAAGTGATATAAACCTGCAATGGCTGGATTATAGAAATGCTCCAGATGCCAACATTGTAAGCCATAAATTTACCAACCCACTGATTCGTACAAATATTGATAAATCTGTACAAACAAAACTCACTAACTTTGAATACCTGATAGCTGTTTTGACATTTCAGATAGCAGAGTTATATCAGATGAGAGATAAAGAGTTAAAGAATGAGCTTCGCTATTATGGTGTAACTTCTGAATCAGGGAATATATGGAATAACTTTGATCCATTTACCAATCTGCAATGTGGTATTGATTGTTATATAGATAATCTGGAAGAAGAACCATACAAAACGGAGATTCCATCTGACTGGGCATTTTTAGGGCAATTGCTGGAATTTGGAAGAATTTACGAATAACATCCTTATACTTTTATATGAAAATACATCTGTTCGGAGCCTCCGGCTCAGGAGTTACTACATTAGGTAAACGCCTGGCAGAAACTCTTCATTCTACTTATTTTGATAGTGACTATTATTATTGGGAACCATCAGAACCCCCTTTTACTATTCGAAGAAACCCTGAAATCCGCAATCGTATGTTGAAAGAAAGCCTTGCCGGTCATACACATTGGATACTTGGGGGCTCAGTCATAAGTTGGGGAGAGGAATGGTTATCGGCCTTTGATCTGGCAGTCTTCTTGTGGATACCTCATGACTTGCGAATACAACGCTTAAAAGACAGAGAGTATATGCGGTATGGAGAAATCATCTATTCTGATCCTGTCCGGAATAAGCAATACAATGACTTTATTGACTGGGCGGCAGGCTACGATGATATAACAGCCAGAGGACGTACCCTACTAGCCCATGAAGCATGGATACAGAAACTAACCTGCCCGGTACTGGAACTACGAGGGGACCTGACTGTGGTAGAAAGAGAACAAAGAGTACTGGAACAACTGAATCAATTGTCTCAGAAAAGTAACAACTAAGTAATTAGGCCATTTTATCAGAACTCAATATACAAATTGAGTTCTGATAAAATGGTTATACTCATGACACAGAACGTTGCAAGACTTCATCAATAAATCCGTAAGTTCTGGCTTCATCTGCCCGCATCCAGTAATCGCGATCGGCATTCAGTTCTATTTCCTCTTCTGTACGACCACTATGTTGAGCCATAATGCCATATAGCTCTTTTCGCAGAATCACAATCTGGCGGGCTGAGATCTCAATATCCACAGATTGACCCTGCGCTCCACCGGATGGCTGGTGAATCATTACTCTGGCATGAGGCAAAGCAGATCGCTTGCCTGCTGCACCACCACATAGAAGAACAGCTCCAAAGGAAGCAGCCATGCTGGTACAGATAGTCGCTACATCTGGTCGGACGTACTGCATGGTGTCATAGATTCCCAAGCCTGCATATACAGAACCACCTGGGCTATTGATATATAATGTAATATCCTTCTTAGGATCAACAGATTCCAGAAATAACAGCTGAGCTATAATTATATTAGCTATGTTGTCATCTACCCCTGTTCCCAGAAATACAATCCGGTCAGCCATAAGACGCGAAAAGACATCCACTTCCCGAAAGTTCATCGGTCGTTCCTCAATAACAGAACGGGTCATATTCTCAATCGAATGAAGGTTTTCTACATGATTCAGATACCGGTCTACAGTCAAACCATTCAGGTTTTGTCCGTACACAGCAAACCTACGGAACTCACTTTTGCTAAGTTCAGAGAAATACATAAAAACAATGTTTAGAATAAATAAAAGGTAGAGAGTATACGACATGATCTCACCAGCATCCGGTTTACTGGCGATTTCACAAGGGACAATACAATTTCACTCCATGTCTGTGCACTAACATGGAAGCAAGTACTAAGCTATTTTCAGGGTAGTTTATCCGAACAATCGGGAATGAATGGACTCAAGTTCATTACGAAGCTGCTGACGTCCAGCTAATCGCAAGGCCTTATAGGCAGTTTTCTGAGCAATCAGTTTATGTTGCCAGATTTTATCCCACAATAACCGGATAGAAATATTCTGCTGCTGATCTTCTGTCAGCTTTTCCTGCACATATTCTTCCAGTAGCTTTACTTCTTCCAGTTCTGGCCGCATACCATTAGTAGTTATAAATGAAAACGTTCAATAGATAGATGACTAACAGCTTTGCGAAGTCTTTCCAGACACTTGAACTTCTGTACTGTAGCTGTATGAATATTCCGATAGCCATATTTGGCAGCAATGTACTCTAACTTCTGACCAAAATAATAGAAACTAACCAGGATATCCCGACATTTGTCACCCAGGCCGTTTACAAACTCTTTTAATTGTATTGTATCTGACCCTATTTCTTCATCTGAATCTAAGGCCCCAATATCTGGTGGCAAGCTCTCCAACGATGTTTTTCGAGCACGTTTCTCTAATTCCTGCAACCAGAGATTCTTACATATCGCCATTAGATATGTACTTATTGATGCTGTAAGCACCAGCTGATCATGAACCACTTTTTCATAAAATACAATCAATGCCTCCTGAAAGATATCTTTGGCATCATCGGCACTACCGCCCCTCTCTTTCACATAATGTAAAGCCATCGGATATACTTTGGCATAGATTCGTTCCAGCGTTTGTTCCCGATTGGTAAGCAATGCGTGCCGCCAATCGGTGTTTGTCAAAAGAATAGGAGCCCCATGCATATGTTTTTTATTTGTTTATCAGAGAATTTCTAAACTATCACCCTGCAAAGAGAAAAAATATTTTATAGAAAATAATCTCTTTATACTCCAACACTCCTCTTGTTTTAATACCCACAACAAGGTATTGATTTGTGTTGAAGAAAAATATACTTTCAGGAGATTCTGCATTATTACTAATTAGTAACTCCTTTACCTACTTTTTTGTGTATCTCACTATCTCTATTTTATGGCTGACCCAACACCAAATTCCACTACAGATCTGACATTAGATGTTCGTCCGGATACATTAGATTTTCGTGACAAAATGTACGAAGCCAATTTATATGAAGTTCCCACAAAAATCAGTCTGGATGAGTATAAACAATGGAATGTTCCTATACTAAACCAAGGGAAAGAAGGAGCTTGCACAGGTTTTGGGCTGGCTACGGTAGCCAACTATCTGCTTCGTCGAAGAAAAATTGTTCCAGATCCCAAGTCAGTAAGCCCACGCATGCTCTATGAAATGGCCAAACGATATGATGAATGGCCAGGAGAACAGTATGCCGGTTCCAGTGCACGAGGAGCTATGAAAGGCTGGTACAAACATGGCGTATGCAGTGATGAATGCTGGCCTTACAAAAAAGAAGAAACCGAGTTTCGGCTTACAGACGAACGTACCTCTGATGCATTACGCAGACCGCTGGGAGCCTATTATCGGGTAAATCACAAGGATCTGGTAGCTATGCATGCAGCCATGGCAGAGGTAGGAATTTTGTATGCAACTGCCAAAGTACATTCCGGCTGGCGTGAAGTGGATACAACCACTGGAATTATTCCCTATGAAGATGTATTTCCGATTGGAGGCCATGCCTTTGCTATTGTAGCTTATGATGAAAAAGGATTCTGGATTCAGAACTCATGGGGAGAAGACTGGGGACAGAAAGGTTTTGGACTTATCACTTATGATGACTGGATGGAAAATGGTACAGATGTCTGGGTAGCACGATTAGGTGCACCTGTTATTCTGAAAAAAGCTTTATCTACAGCCATCAGTCATTCAGCAGCTGCAGGTACGTCGGAGGCATACTCCTATGCCGATCTTCGTCCGCACATTATCAGTTTGGGAAATAACGGCTTGTTAAATCCAGGAGGAAACTTCGGTACGTCTGAAGCTGAGGTAAAGGCAATTTTCGAAGATGATTTTCCACGTGTGACTGCAAAGTGGGCAAAAAAACGATTGTTACTTTATGCACATGGCGGACTGGTAAGTGAAAGTGGAGCTGTTCAGCGCCTTGCCGATTACAGACCCAGCTTACTGGAAAAAGAAATTTATCCAGTCTCCTTTATCTGGCACACAGATACATGGAGTACTATTACCAATATTCTCAAAGATGCATTGCAACAACGCAAGCCAGAGGGATGGTTGGATAGTGCCAAAGACTTTATGCTGGATCGTCTGGATGATGCTCTTGAACCTCTCGCACGAACGTTAACAGGAAAAGCCCAATGGAAAGAAATGAAAGAGAATGCCCTGTTAGCTACTACACAAACCAAAGGAGGAGCATATCTTGCATTAGAGCATATCAAGCACCTGGCTGATAAATACGAAGAGGACTTTGAAATTCATCTTGTGGGTCATAGTGCAGGTAGTATCTTTCATGCCCCAATTATACGCCTTCTCACAAGCAAAGGAAAGATTAATGCCGGCCCTCTGAAAGGACTAACTGGCTATGGATTAAATATAACATCCTGTACACTCTGGGCTCCTGCCTGTACCATAGATGTTTTCAAAGAGAACTATCTACCTGCTATAAAAAACAAAACAGTAAACAGGTTTGCACTCTTTACCCTAACCGACCAGGTAGAACAGGATGATCATTGTGCGAATATTTACCACAAGTCTTTACTTTACCTGGTATCCAATGCACTGGAAGATAAAATGCATATACCGTGGTTCCTGAAAGATAAGGAAAGTGGTACTCCCTTGCTGGGTATGGAAAAATGGATTCAACAGGATACAGACTTGAAGGAGCTTATTGCTCAAAAAAAAATAGACTGGATATTATCCCCTAACACAGATTCAGCTAATTTACCAAATCACTCTACAGCCAGAGCACATGGAGCCTTTGATGATGATCTGCCAACAGTCAATGCGACACTGGCTCGGATATTAGGGCAAACGGAGTTACACGGCGAGAAATTGATTATTAACCGATCAGCCTCTTCCTTACAGGAAAAACGTATCAAGTTGTTTCAGCAATCCTGATCAGAATTCTGATTACATTTCTCATGAATCAATGCTGACAATAAAGTTGTAAGATAGAACCAAGATTCTGATTGTGTTAGAGAAATATCAGAATCCTGATTAGATTTTATTTATATCAGAGTTCTGATATTTTTTTACTACATCAGAACTCTGATAGATTATCAAAACCCTTCTCGTTCCTATTAGATTTTATTTTCGTTAACTCATTATTGATTAGCCAAGCATATAGTTATAGGCAAAGAGTATAGAGCAGCTACATTTGTACCATTGCATTGAGCAGGTATCCAGTTGGGCATTTTTGCCATTCCCTGCAACACATCTTTGTCCATTACAGAATACTCTTGAGTCATTTTATTGACAATTCGCAAACATTCTATCTTGCCTGTCTCTGCAACAATAAATGATAGAAAAACTCTTGACTGTGAGCCATTATTTTCTTTACTGGGTCGAATATTTTTCTGTATAAACTGTCCCAACTCAGCGACGCCACCTGGAAATTCAGGAAACTTATCAGGAAATGTACACACAGAGATATGACAAGTCTCATCCAAAGTCATTATACATTTTCTATCCCGCTGAACTTTGGAAGTTTGTGCATATCCTACAGTTCCTATAATTATAGTCACCGATAGAACTACTAAACAAGTAAAAAACATCTTCATAGTCCTATATATACATAAACTGAATGAGAGGCAAGAAGGCTTCTTACCTCTCATTCAATTTATCACTTAATAATTTTCATTTCAACCCGGCGATTACGCTGACGTCCTTCAGGAGTGGCATTGCTAACTACAGGCTTACGAGAGCCAAAACCCTCTGTAATAACTTGATCAGCTTTTACACCTTTGCGAGTCAGGTATTTTTTCACTGCTTCCGCACGAGCCTTACTCAGTTTGAGGTTGGTGGCTGCATTTCCCACATTGTCTGTGTGACCAGATACCAGCATCCGGTAAGTAGACTTACTGATCAGCAGGTCGGCCAGTTCATCCAGACTTTGGTAAGAAGCTACCTTGATAACAGATTTGCCTGTTTCAAATTCCAGATTATCGAATGCTTCATTCAATACAGCCTGCTCTTCCTGTGTTAACTTAATTTCTACCCGTGTTGGATCAGCAGGCTTTGCTTCTACCGGACAACCTGCATTCTGAGGAGAACCATAGGTATCCGGACAACGATCATCTTTGTCCGGTACAGTGTCTCCATCCCGATCCGGACAGCCATTGAAACGAGGCGTTCCAGCCTGATCCGGACAAGCATCATCCGGATTGGCAATGTTGTCTCCATCTGTATCAGCACATCCGTTAAACTTACTTTGCCCTTTTTCATTTGGACAACGGTCATCTTTGTCAGGAATACCATCCTCATCCGTATCCGGACACCCTTTCAAAGCTGCAGGCCCTTTCAATAACGGGCATTCATCCTCTCTATCTATTACACCATCAGAATCAGAATCCGGACAACCTCCATTTTTCTCCAAACCAGCCTCATCCGGGCAACGATCCTGAGAATCCATGATCCTGTCGCCATCCCGATCCGGACAACCACCCATTTCCTTACTACCGGGCTCTGTAGGACATTTATCCACTTTATCTTCAATGCCATCTCCATCTGTATCAGGACATCCTTTAAATTCCCATACACCCGGAAAATTCGGACAGATATCCAGCTTATCAGAAACACCATCATTGTCCTTGTCTTTTTTCTTATGATGCAAACCTGCAATGATAATCCCTGCATACACATCCATTCCGTACGGGCGTCCTAGATTGACCAATCCAGTTAAATTGTCTGACCCAATAAAAAAGAATGAACCTACCCGCATCATGGCTCCTACTGTAACCTGTTGGTAGTCATTTACCAACGCCAGTGGCAATGCAAACTCAAAATGTTTTGTTTCAAAACGTGGGGTAACAGCAAACTGAGAATTGTATCGCATTCCTATCGCCTTTCTGGTCCGCAGCGACTGAATCCAAGCAGCATTTACGTATAGCTTGTCTTTTATCTTATAATCAAAGTTCAGATGCAAAGCTGTAGGTAACTTGGTCCGGAATCCATTTTTCTGGTCACCACTACCCACGGCAAGTCCTCGATTCAATACGGGGTAAAAATTATCCAGTGTAGAATTTTCCAGCTCCTGTTGTGATAAATCTACATCTGTCCGTCTAATAGCATAGGAGGCAGATGCAGTAGAATCATTGTAATTGGTATTGTATCGAAGCCCTCCAATATCGATAAGAGAAATACCTATACGATATTTGTATTTATTTTGTAATCCATCCAGTTCATCCTTCCCATCCATCTTATAGCGATACTTCTCTACATCCGGTCTATACTCATAGGTAAATCCAATATCTGCACCTAAGCCTTTTCCATTTTTTGTCTTCCATAAGGCTGCATCTGCAAATTCATCTACAGGAGGGTAACCTTCCGCCTGGCTATAGTGATAACCAATATCTGTATTGATGACATGTAGCACCGGTTCATTATTTACAGTAGAGAACTGCGACTGAAGTGTATTGGAATACAGACTGGATGAATAAATTCCCTGAAGATATTTAAGTGTAATACCACCTTTCAGGTAATGTTTTCCTTCCGACCATATTTCACGGGCATATGTCAGACCCGTTTCCCGAAACATATTGGTATTAATCCGTAACAAGCTCCCATTGCTTAGTAAGCTTAACAGAGTCAGATTGTTATTTTTAAAATCTTCTGCTACAAAGGAGGTTAGATTGGTAACCTCAAAACTCCCCCGCATTCTGTTAGTTACCGCAATGCTATGCCTGGAGCTTAGCTTAATCATTAAAGAAGGAAGGTATATGTTAGCTCGGATGTTAAACATCTTCGTATGATTATTATTGGCATCTGTATAATACTCTGGCTGTAGATTATAGGGTTCTTTAAACCGTTCAATACCTAGCTTCAGCAATGAATAGGGCGAGTCGTATCTGTAATAGTTATTAGTTATACTTCCCTGCACTGTAACCAGATTGAGATGAAAACCGTAACGGGAATCTGCAATAGAGGAAGGATTCAGATAGACACCATTTACACCTGCATAATTACTATTGGAGATTCCAAGTAGCTGTTGTGCCCACGAGCAGTTGACTGTGATACAAAAAATAAAAATGAGGAACGGTACTTTTTTTAACATATTGGTATGCAACAAGTAATCTGTAGGTTGAAAAATATTTTATTCCGAAGACTCTATGAATGAACGAGTAAGGTAATGATTAGTTCTATTTTATATGGTAACGTAAGCACAAAGAAATTGTCAGGTATACTATTTTGTATACTTTTGATCATTATCCGGTATATCTGCAATCAAAGGCTGTTTTATTTCCAGCATACTTTCTGAATGAAGGTATACAAGAAACCATTTACATAACCAGGTATGAAGTATTTATTCTATATACTCCTTATTCCCTTTTATTTATTTTCGGTCTGTTCTACAGCTCAGACTAAGCTGAGTGTCAAAGAAACCGGCGAAATCAGTTATCAGGCCAAGAATGCAATAAGCGAACTAGAGCAATTGCTCAACTTTGTAACTTTCTCTGACAATGCCCCTAACGAACTGGCAGATGTAATTGAGAAAAGTTATACTCCCAACGCCCGCAACCAGATCTTCTATGATAAAACAGTTGTCATAGAAGATGATACTGATCCCGACTTCCATCTGAATAAGACCAAAGATCTACCTGTAGATAAATACATTCATACTCTCGATATCTACTATAGCAAGAGTATTGATCCTTCCATTATTTTTTCTAATATCCGGGTTTCTGATGTAAAAAAGAAAGATTATTATTATGTAAAACTCGTATTTGACTGTGAATTCAAAGGCCAGAACACAAAAAAAAGTTCTCCCTACAAACTTCAGACACGCCAGGCAACCATCCGGGCTGAGAAAAATGGCAACCGATGGAAAGCCTTTATTTATGGCATTACGTTTTACGATCCCAGGAAACCATTTGATACAAAAGAGAACAATGTCATTGTAATCGGCGGTGAAGATCAACCCATTGTGTTGGGCAATAAAGAAGCTTCTGATAACCAGATTGCAGTCAAAGAAGCTGTAGACAAAGTAGCACTGGCACGTGCAGAAGAAGAAAAAAAGGCAAAAGAAGCAGCCTATAATGACGCTATACGTATTGCCAATACAGCCATGGAAAACAATGATTATCAGACTGCCTTAGATGCCTATCACAAAGCCATTGAATACAATAGTTTTGCACCTTTGCCTCGTCTTCAGATTCAGAAAATTGAACGGGATTTCAAGAATCGATTAGAATCTCTAATTCAAACAGCAGAAGGCTATCAAAAGAGTCGCAGTTACGACGATGCGTTAACTTATTATAGAAAAGCACTTGAAGCTCAACCTGAAGCATCAGCCCGTATTCAACCACAAATCACGTTGCTTACCAATCGTCTCAGTGAAATTGTACCAATACGTACCAAAATAGAGACGGGTCATGTTGCAGAAGCCATTAGCGATTGTGATGAATTGATCCGTCAGAAAAACAAACAGAAAATAATTAAAGACTATCCGGATTTGTATCTGTTGCGCGCACAATGTTATGTTCGGTCTTCCCAACGTAATGCATACACCAAAGCACTGGATGACTTTTCGGAAGCCATTACACTAGATCCTCTGTATCTGGATGCCTACCTGACTCGTGCAACTTATTATGAAAATCGCAAAGAGCTAGACAAAGCAGTGATTGACTATGACTATATTACCACCCGGATCTTGCCTAATGAAGCCAAATATTATCTAAAAAAAGCACGTCTCAAAGAGCAAATAGGATTGACCAAACAAGCTGTAGCAGATTACGATAAGGCAATTCAGCTTGCACCAAATAATCCGTTGTATCATTTGCAAAAAGGAATGCTTGAATACCGAAATCATGATCTGGAGGCAGCCCGACGCAGCTATTCACAAGCACTCAATCTCAACGTAACCTATACAGAAGCTTACTATCAACGGGGTATTGCATTTGCCGATCAGCAAAAAATTGAAGAAGCAGCAGCAGATTTTCGAAAAGCACAAAAACTGGGAGGGGCAGATAGTCTCACCGTACGTTTTCTACGAGCAAAAAGTAATGAATATCATAATATAGGTGCTACAGCCCTTCGTAACCGCGATACCAAAAAATCAGATAACATGTTTACACTGGCATTGGCATTAGATCCCAACAATAACAGTGTCTGGATTTCCCGTGGTGATTCCTATTATGAAAAAAAGGACTATAAAAAGGCTCTGGAATATTACAATACAGCCACTCTGGCCAATAGCCGTAACAGTGAAGGGTACTATAAA
Organism: Xanthocytophaga flava; assembly: GCF_030068545.1. NCBI lineage: Bacteria > Pseudomonadati > Bacteroidota > Cytophagia > Cytophagales > Rhodocytophagaceae > Xanthocytophaga > Xanthocytophaga flava. Next base: position 200,593 of record NZ_JASJOR010000010.1, read on the forward strand.
AAAGGACTTGCTCTGATGCAATTAAAACAAAATAAAGAAGCCCTTGCAAACTTTAATACTGCCCTGCAATACAACAACACCTATCTGGATGTATATAAAAGTATAGGGGATGTTCTTTTAGCTATGAATCAGATTACTCAGGCTACTGCTAATTATCAGCGGTTGATAGAAGTGCTTTTACCTGTTTATCAGAATCAGCAGAAAAAAATGCAGGTAGATGCTTCTCTCAAACAAAATCTGGCAGAGTTGTATGCAGAGGTGGCTAAATGCCAAAATCAGTTACAGGCCTATGCAAATGCCGTACAAAGTGCAGACCAGTCCCTTACTTACGATCCATTATATGCAGAAGCTTATTATCAGCGAGGTATTGCCTACCAGGCCTTAAAACAATATACGAATGCCGCAGAAGCCTTGAGTAGAGCAGTGCGACAAAAACCCAATTACTTACCTTACCAATATACCTATGGGATGTCAGCCTTAAAGGCAGAGAAATACAATGATGCTATTGCCGCATTTACACAGGTTCTGGCACTGGATAATGAACAATCCATTAAAGACACACGTTACCTGCGGGGCGTTAGCTTTTATCATCAAAACAAAATAGAAGAAGCACTACAGGATTTTATCCTTTACGCTGTAAAAAATCCCAATGAGGTTAATCCTAAGTTTTACACTTACTATGGTCTGGCCCATTTGCATAAAAAACAAACCAATGCAGCGGCCAAACATTTACAGAAAGCTTATAGTCTGAATAAAATGGATGGATTTGTATTATTGGGGATGGCCTGTCTGGCATCTGAACAAAATAAACCACAGGAAGCGATTCAGTGGATGAAGAAGGCATTTCAGAGCCGTAAATTGGAATATGCTGCTTTACGAAAAGAAGAGGATCTGCTTCGGTCAGTTCGTACAGGATCGACCTACGCTGAATATGTAAAACTAAAAAAAATGTATTTTCCGAATAGCTAGTAAAATCAAAAGCATTCTACTCCAATAACTAATTCTGGAGTAGAATGCTTTTCGAAGTTATAGCTTATACCCATTGGCTCCACAACTGGTAGTTCCGCCAAAATCATACTCAAAGTTAATCTCAATGATACTTCCATCTGTAAGGGTACCTGATCCAGAAACTGTGGCAGAGGAAGTTTGCCCCTTTAAACGAACACTTTGAGAGGATATAGTCAAAATGTTACCGGATATAGTAGCAATAATTTCATCTCCAAATGGTTCAACATTAGACAACAAAACTTCACTATTGGACGATCCTTCTGTAATTCTCAGCGTATAGGAATCTTGAGAACTGCCACATTTCTGTTGGATAGTGTAGTTACCGATAAATGCTTTTCTGGAATTCAGCACTTCTTCATCCAGCAGATTACAGCTATACATAAATAGCAATCCTACCATCAGAAGACGATAGCGGTGGTTTCGAATAAAAGATCTTACAGGAGTTAAATTTTTGTTTTCCATGTATACAATATACTATTAAATTGAGGGTTGTTTTTGGTCTCATCATTTTACGAGACCAAAAACAATGCCATTTTACCAATCTATCTCCTTCTTGCCATGCTCTTTTAAATAGGCATTGGCCTGACTGAAGTGTTTACAGCCAAAGAAACCTTTATCAGCAGCAAACGGTGATGGGTGAGCAGCTTTTAACACCAGGTGTTTGGAAGCATCTATAATGGCTCCTTTTTTCTGTGCGTAAGCTCCCCATAAAAGAAACACAAGATTTTCTTTCTGGTCTGAAAGAGCTTTTATAGCAGCATCTGTAAATTCTTCCCACCCTTTTTTCTGATGCGATCCGGCAGTATTAGCCCGTACAGTCAATGTAGCGTTCAGCAATAATACGCCTTGCTCTGCCCAACGTGTTAGATTACCTGATTTAGGAATAGGCTTTCCCAAATCATCTCTTATTTCTTTATAGATGTTATGTAAAGAAGGCGGAGTTGTAACACCATCATTTACAGAAAATGAAAGTCCATGAGCCTGCCCTGCACCATGATACGGATCTTGTCCCAATAGCACTACCTCTACTTTATCAAATGGGGTAGCTTCAAATGCATAAAATATTTTGTTTCCAGCAGGATAAATAGTATGGTTAGTATATTCATCCTTTACAAAGTTAGTCAGCTTTGTAAAATAGGGTTTTGTAAATTCAGCTTCTAAGTGGCTCTTCCAGGAAGGCTCAAGTTTAACGTCCATAGGTCAAATAATTAAAAATAAAGGGTAAAGTAATATATCTTAATAAACACCCGAAAATAGTATCTTTTTTGTTGTGAGAAACTATAGCGAAGAGTTTTTAGGATGGAGATTTACGAAAATAAAAACAAATGCGTATATTTAACCGTTTTTGAAGTAAATACGAAACAATAGAAATATGGTTACTGAAATTACGGAAGGTGTAAAAGTTACGGTAGCAACCGAATACCAACCTGAATATTCAAGCCCGGCTCAGGAGCATTATGTGTTTACCTACAAAATCAGTATCGAAAATTGTAGCGAATACACAGTACAATTGCTTCGCCGTCACTGGCATATTCATGATTCCAACGGATCTATCCGCGAGGTAGAAGGAGAAGGAGTAATTGGTCTGCAACCAGTATTAGAGCCAGGAGAGACTCATGAATATGTATCTGGTTGTAATCTAAAAACCAATATTGGTAAAATGAAAGGAACGTATCTGATGGAACGAATTGTAGATGGCAAACAATTCCGGGTTCGTATTCCTGAATTTACGATGGTAGTCCCCTATCGTCTGAACTAGGTATAAATGCTAAAATTTAATTTATTTGCACCTCAAATTAGTTAGCATTTAATTTATTCTCTGTTTTGATTTTTTTACGATATCTGCAATTCTGGTTACGTTCCGGGAATGCGCATGCCATTCATTCTCCATTTGTCTTTCAGCTTTACAATCAGGTTATACGCAATACCAAACCCTATTACTGTTTTGAAACGCTGGAAGACTCCAGAATGGATCTTCTGACTTCTCAGGAAAGTATCACAATCAAAGATTTTGGAGCAGGATCAAGAGTAAATACCTCTAAGCAGCGTAAAATCAGAGATTTAGCCCATCATTCAGAGAAATCTCCCAATCTGGCCCAGTTGCTATTTCGATTAGTTAACTATTTCCAACCTGCTACTATTTTTGATCTGGGTACTTGTTTAGGTACTACTACACTCTATCTGGCTCACGGATATAAACATGCTCAACTATATACATTTGAGGGAGATCCGGGTCTGGCAAACTTAGCCCGGCAACGGTTCGAAAAATTCCATTGCTCTCACATTCGATCTGTAGTTGGGAACATTGATGTGACTCTAGAAGAAGCGCTGAAAGAAATTGACAGGCTGGATTTTGTTTTCTTTGATGCGAATCATCGAAAAGAACCTACCTTACGTTATTTTGAGCAATGTCTGCGTAAATCGGACGAGAATTCAGTATTTGTCTTCGATGACATCTATTGGTCAGAAGAAATGCAGCAGGCCTGGCAACAGATCAAGAAACATCCATCTGTTACACTTACAGTTGATTTATTTTACATCGGGATTGTTTTCTTTAGAAAGAAACAACCTGTGCAACATTTTACGCTTCGAAGCTGATCAGGCTTTTTTACGCATAATGGTTATTTCGCCTTCATAATTGAAATAATAATTGCCATCTAACTGTAGCAAGGTCTTTACGTAGGTTTGCAAAGAGATTGCTTTTTCAGTCCAGTCTATGTTGTTATCCAATAGCAGATAACTCAATGCCTGTATCATATCTTCAGCACGTTGTGTATAGATTTCTACAGGAAATAAGTAGTGCTCTGTGGTATAATGCTTATTAATCTGCTCAAAAAGCATCTGTGACTCCTGAGACGGTGTACAGGACAAGAATTCGAGTAATTGCTTATAATTATTCTGAGGACGATTCTGCAAAAAAAGTAAAGCTCCTCCTACTTCCAGAGAGCCATAATAATGATTTAAAAAAGCCATGCGTTGGTGATTCCGTTCTTCAGGAGTTTCCAGCCATGCCCCCAAAGATTGCAATAAATGAGAAATCACAATCAGATCTGTACGACCAATTAATTTAAAATCATCTGGCTCTATCTGACAAGCAACTATCTTAGGTTCCTGAGCCGTGATCTCTGCTAGTAAGTTAGCATCTTCTTCAACAGCTACTAATGCTGAAAAGAATTTTGCCAGATGCAATACCAGAAATGACTCACGACATCCAATTATTACACTACTACGTTGTTGGGGCAAACTTCTCAATACATAATTCTCAAGAGCAGCTACCGTGTTCCGTTCAACATTGCTAAAAGCATAAAAGCTATCCCGTAATGCAGTCAGATTTACTCCTGCATCTGTGGCAGCCGGTTCAGAATTAGGGGACAATTGCATGTAAGTCCAATTTAGTAAGCGGTTTAAATTCAAATATCTCTTAAATCTGCTTAAAAATCAAGTATCTAGCCCATCTAAGCTTTTATTTACACTTTAAAACATCTTTTTCTTTGATTAAGCCCTTCTCACAGGTTAAGTTTGCAGTCTAAGGAAATAAAACTTTATGAACATACCATTACATATTTCTCAGATACACGAATCCCGCTTCAACCAGAAGCCACTCATTGTACGTTCGCCAGGTCGTATAAATCTTATTGGAGAACATACCGATTATAATAATGGATTTGTTTTACCTGCCGCAACAGACAAAGCTGTTTATATCACACTCAGTGCCAGTACTGATGCTACCTGCCATTGGTTTGCAGCAGATTTTTCGGATGAATTTACAACTACACTGGATGTGTTACAGCCATCTCCCAAAAACTGGCCAAATTATTTGTTGGGTATCGTAGAACAGTTTCAAAAAATGGGACACTCAATTCCTGCCTTTAACTGTGTCGTTAGTGGAGATGTTCCGGCAGGTGGCGGTATGTCATCTTCTGCAGCATTGGAATGTGCTACAGGCTGGGGACTCGCGAATCTATTCAATATTCCGTTAGATAAGCTAACCTTGACCCGCATGGCACAACGATCTGAAAATGAGTTTGTGGGGCTACAGTGCGGTATTATGGATATGTTCGCCAGTGCCTTCGGAAAACATAATGAGGTAATCCGTCTGGATTGTCGCTCCCTTGCCTACGAATACTTTCCATTAGAGTTAGGAGATTATCAAATAGTATTGTTTGATACAGGAGTAAAACATTCGTTGGCGTCTAGTGAGTACAATACCCGACGTCAGGAATGTGAAGCAGGCGTTGCCCTTCTCCAAACGTTGGAATCAGATATCCATAGCCTGCGTGATGTATCAGAAGAGATGCTGCTTACTCATCAGAGAAAGTTTGATCCACTTATTTTTGTTCGTTGTCTGTATGTAGTTCAGGAAAATGAACGTTTGCTGGCAGCTTGTGAAGACTTGAAGCGTGGTGATCTGGAGACATTTGGACAGCGTATGTATGGCTCACATAATGGATTACGGGACATGTATGAAGTAAGTTGTAAGGAACTGGACTATCTGGTTTCCTTTACTACTACCGAAAAAAGTGTATTGGGAGCCCGAATGATGGGTGGTGGTTTTGGAGGTTGCACCATTAATATTATAAAAGCAGACGCTGTAGATGATCTGTTTGAACGTATTCAGAAAGCATATAAAATCGCAATGGGTCTTGATCTGAAAATGTATAAGGTAAGTATTGAGGATGGGACAAGCATCCTTTCTATATAGAACCTAAAAACAGGCTTTAGAATATATATTCTAAAGCCTGTTTTTGCATTGTATTTCTTATTTAGAAAGCTGTTTAAACTTTTTGTTTTTGCTTGATTTTGCGTAAGCAAATGATGAAGAAAGCGATAAAATGTAAACTCATCCAATTGTTAACAGAGCATTCAAACCGAATCACTAATGATTTAAAACCATCTAGCCAGGCATTGGCATGTTCAATCACAGTCCTATCTCGATACAGCTCATCTCTCGACACAGCTTATCGTCATATATATATGTCCCAGTTTGTTTGTTTTCTGTGCCAGCGTTTTGCCTCATTGAGCTTCTTGGATTAGGCTTCACATTGGCGATGATTTCTTGCTTTTGGCAAGCGAAGTAAAACTCTACTGAATCAAAAGCGGGGTCTGCATTCAAAAATAAACCTTCCAAATTGATACTCGCTTGTTTTAATAGAAAACAAATCTGTTCAAACAGTAGCTGAATTTGGAAAAGATCATGATGTTGCCCTTCCTGTGGAGTGGACATAGCCAACATTACCCCTTGACTATCTGAAACAAAGAGTATATTGGTAGTTTTAGCCGCTTTTCTACCTTGATACCCCAGCTGATAGATCGGATACGTTTGAGGCACTTCTTATTAGATTCCTTTTGTTTTTCAGTTGCTGTCAGAATTGACTGGGCGAATTTAGGTAGATGTTTTTGGGCCTGGTGGATTCGGATTGTAAATAGAATTGTAAACTTTGTAAATAAATCCCTGACACAGTGCCTGAAAGCCTGAACCTGCTGGCCACAGTACCCGCCTTTCTGACCGGGTTGGCTTGGCCGATCTTAATCACCGTGGCTTGCTCCGCTTTTACCGTAGGCGACAGTAACGGATTTTGATCTGGCCAGACGGGAGGTTGTGATCAGATCCGTTTCTGGAACCTACCCTTTGCTTGGAAGTGCTTCGACATCGTGTCCTTTTTGAGATTATATACTTCATATCTTAACAGGTATGACTATAATCATCAGACTTGCCATTTCTGTATCTCCCTGTTGATCCTTATGATGAGACATACTGTTCAAAATACAGTTATACAAATTAATATATTGAAAGTGCGGTTATGGTTCTTGGATATGATACCATTTAATCTTTACCTTGCACTGAAAAGCCAGAGCGTATTGATTGCATCGGTTGGATGGCGGAGCACACTTTCCAATTTCAGCCCTTGAGAATGGAGCTTTTACTGCTGATTAGTTTCAGAATAGTGTTAACCCGGTCTGGAAAGGTGCCGCCACCCGTTCCCAACAGCCAACTTAGCCATTTCCAAAATGCAGTTACTCAAATCATCTCCCTAACAATGGTCTACAATGCCCAAACCCTAAGGCCTATCCAGCCGTGCATCCAGAGCAAAAGGGCCAGATAGGTCACAAAGATGGCATTAAACGTTAGTATCCCTTTGATCCAGGCGCTTTTCAACTGTGACCATTGTCTTGCAAGCATGCCCAGACCGGCCACTGAAAACAAACCAAAACCAAGAGAGGTCACAAAGATGGTCAGCGATGTTAGGTTGACCGAGTTGAAGGCGATCCGGTTGGTATAGTCGGTAAGGGTGGTTAGCCTGAAGGCTACCACAGCTGAAACAATAGCCAGACCGGGCAGAATACCAACCAGAACCTGCCTTTTGCTTACCTTTCCGGTCAATACCATCACCGACCAGACCACTGCCCACAGTAGTGAAAACAGTAGTGCCACTACCGAAAGACCCAGAAAAAGCTGCTGGGCCAGCACTGGCAGATAGGTCGTTTTGCGGTAGTACTGGTGCATGCCAGACTGCACGAACGGCTTGCCGTCCTCGTCCAGTCCGATGGCCACCGAGGCATGATGCTCACCGGCTCGCTTCCATAACCGATCCCTGACCCATGCCACCGTATCGGCCGGCCCCAACAAAGGCTTAATGACCAGCCTTCCCTCCCATTCGGAGAGCTTGACCACCCCTATGACCCTTTGAAGAAAGTTCCACTGTTCACTTCGCACGTTAACCGGTTTGTAATAGCCCTGGTAATCGGCTAAAGCAGGTTTTGCCGAAGCAGGTATGGTTGATTGTCCCTCCAGTGCCGCCGATGCAAAGTCAGGCAGATCCCTTGTCAGAAAGTTTTCAATCAGAACTGAGATCCGCCACATGCCCTGGCCACCATTGTTGGCGATCGCATAGCCGATCCGATGCCTGCGGTCGTAATTGATCAGCGATTCAAACCCATCCCCACCGCCGCCATGCCCTCTGAAATCAGCCTTGGTATGGTTGTAATAGGTGCTGTTGCCCAACGCGTAGCCGATCTGAAGACCTTCCCTGGCCCCGGCCGTACTATGGATGGTTTCCATGGCCGAAAGATAGGTGCTGTCCAGCCACCGGGTACCGTTCACGTTCCAATCATCGAGGAAGAAACGAAGGTAGCGGCTCATGTCATCGGCGCACGAATGCAAGGCGCTGGCCGCCCCGTTGCCGGTCGGGACAAAAAAGGGAAACTCAATGTAGTGCCCGTCCTCGAATCGGTAGCCGCGGGCATAGCCGCTTTCATCCTTGATTCTCAGTTCAAGGTCAGAGTGATCCATGCCCAAAGGCTTCAGAAGCATCTTTTGAATGTAGTCGTCCCATCGCATGCGGGAGTATTTTTCAATCAGGTAACCCAAAACGGTGTAATTGGGATTGGCATACGAACTGACCAGTCCGGGTTTCCATCTGGAGACCAGACAGGTCCGGTAGAAGCTGACCGCCTGCAGCCCTTTCAGATCGCGGCCGGAGGTGTTGTGGATCATGTTCAGATGCGTATCGTCAAATCCACTGGAATGTTCCAAAAGATGCACCAGCCGCAGCGGGTGGGTCTCTTCCCAGGGGTTGTCGAAAGCCACCTCCGGAGCGATGTCCTTGAGCTTATCGTCCAGGTGCAACGCCCCGCTGCTGATGAGCTTAAGAATAGCCAATGCGGTAAACATCTTGGTCACCGAATACATGTGAAACAATGTATTGCCGTCCACCTTCTGTCCGGTCTTCAAGTCAGCCGCTCCCAACCCCCCTGAAAACAAGATCGAATCCTTAGAGACAATCGATAGCATCAGGCCCGGCATGTTCTCCTGCTGCATTACGTTTTGAATCTGCGCGGTCAGCTCGCTGATCGTTTGAGGATCGGATATCATTCGGGGATCGGACTGGGCAACCAGCAAATGGGCTGGTAACAGGTACAACAGTAAAATCGACAACCAGAAAGAAAAACGACTTTTTACGGGAATGCTTTTGACAAGAATGCTTTTCATTTGCATAAGACAGACAATGTTAGTGATGTGAACCGAATTTGCCGCAGCACCCGGAATGTGGTTGCAATCGCCATGGAATTGGTACGGCAAATTCGGTATGGCAAATATAGTAGCCTGAAAAGCGGATCAGTCAGACTGCAATCGGTATGGTGTTCAGCTGGATACAGGCGAACAGCTTTGGATTAGCTGAGGTGCAATTGATACAGGGTTTAAGGTATGATCAAATTGTGGAACTATCACCTGGTGGCCATTGAGGCATTGGCCAGCTTTTGGAATTGGGAGGGAGTGAGTCCGGTTGTTTTTTTGAAAGTGGTGTTAAAGGTAGTCTTGGAATTGAATCCGGCATGGGTGGCGATTCCGAGCATGTCCAGGGTTTTGATCTTGTCAGAATGGAGAAGTATTTTGGCTTCTTCCACCCTTAATTCGTTGATGAACTGGTAAAAGCTCTTCTTAAGACCTTTGTTCAAAACGTAGGACAAATCCTGGACACGTATTCCTGTAGCGGCCGATAAGTCGGGCAAGGTCAGTGAGGGATCCAGATAAAGCTTTTGTTCCACGGTAAGCCCAAGTACCTTTCGTTGCAATTTTTCCAACTGTTCGGGGTCGAGTCTTTCCACTGCTTGTTTATAGCCTTGTTGTGTGTAACTCTGATCCATGTAGCTCTGATCCATGTGGCTCTGATCCATGTGGCCCTGATCTATTTTCAGGGAATTGACAGTGGCGAGGTCAAGGTGGTGAACCGTTTGCTGACGCACCGAATAATACCCCAAAAGAAGCATTCCAGCAAAATAAATCAAGGGGACCACAGAGTCTGACACAGGTTGTGTCGGAATGCTTTTGATAGCAATCATGGAAAGTACGGCCAGTAGAAAGTTTTTCAACCAGTTCAGATTCACATATTCAATTGAGGAAGCAACTCTTAACAACTGTTTGCGATGAATGGAAAGCTTCTGATAGGATAAAATCCAGTAGAATGCAAGTTGACATGTATAAAAATAACGAATCAACACCACCAGCCAGAAGGGTAACCGGGGTGCGGGTCTGTCGATTCCCATCAGAGGGGGCATCAGATACAGCATTGAATAAACAAGGAAACAGAAAACAGGTGCAAAATGCGCCAAATACCTGTTACTCACGGGTTGTCCGGTAAAAGTGAGAACCGCCAGGTAAAGACAAGGCATGGTTGCCCAAACAGGGAGTTCAAGCAGGTGAACCAGCAAAGGCAGCTGCTCCGACATCTCGGCCTTATAGAGGAAAAGTTGACTGAAGGTACAGGCAAGACACATGTAAAACATCCCTAACCACCTGTTTGCCTGCCTGTCTGCCTGAGTGATGGCTGTCACGAATAAAAACCCGAGCATGGATGCGATCCCGGAGCATAAGGCCAAAAGCAAGGTTGAGGGTGCCATTGTTTCTTTGGTTTGAGACGCCAAGTTAATAAAATCCTGTTTTACGTTTTGAATATAGTTCCTTCTGGTAACTTATTAATAGGAAAGTGAGCCCTATAAGACAGTTTGATCGGGCTTATAGCCTAGCCTGTAAAGTCAATCTGTAAGGATTTCATTTTGGAAGATGAATCATAGTCAGAGTCGAAGAATACCAACATCGGGGCCTTCTCTGAGATTATGAGCGACAGATTGGCAAGGAATGTAGACCTTTTCGGGTCAACAAAACCGTTTACGATCAGTCGGAGAGTCAATCAAAAAGCCTGGCTTGGTGAGCCAGGCTTTTTAGTAAAAACAGGTAATATACTAGAAATAGCCCACAGTTGCTGAGTTTTTAAGAATATTATATTGATTGATCAATACAAACTGACCAAACTGTGTATTGATGTTAATATTCCTGCTTTTGATAAAAATATCCAATGGCTGTTTAAACTCAACCATGATACGTTCGTATACTTCTTTGAAGAACTGCTTTGTGGAGATAAACTGATTATCTGTATAAATGTAGTAATCGTATACATTATGTGTATCAAACCAGGCATCTTTTGTTTCTTCTACTATTCGTCTGGCAGCACCAGCAGAACGTGCCTTACGAATCAAATTAAGTTCTCCACTGATAATGTTTTCGAAAAACACCCGAGACTTCTTAAATCGTGTCGTATATAAAAGGCTAACAAACTGCCGTTTGGAATTACTGTAAACATCAAAGAAAGCAAAAGAACTCACTTGTCTTGCAGAATATACCTTAATCGTTCCATTCTCTTTTACTTGTATTAAATCTGTATAGGCATCATATCTCAACTCTCTTTCGAGCACCTCATTATTTAACAAAGTTATTTCTCCTACATACCAGGTCTGCATAACTGGTCTTTTCGCTTGAGCAACAACAGCTATCAAAAGCGCAACAATCAAAAAATAGTTTTTCATTTCGTATTACTTGATCATACTAAACCCAATAAAACTTTAAAGACATGTTGGTTTGCTTGTGAATCCGTAGTTATTCCGCGGACACCTAACTACTTCAGATTCTTATAACAAAGATACTCCCAAGCTTCAGGATATATCGTTGATAATGAACCCTTTGATACAGGATGTATGATTTTGGGTCATAGTGCACATTTGATCCTTAAACCCTTTAATCTATTGCCTTTAAGCAGAAAAAAAACAGTACTACCCCTTATTGCCTACAACTTTTCTGACAAAGAAGGAAACGAGAGGAAGAATTATTACATTAGTTCCTGTTTTTGAGGAATTACTTTCTCATGCCTAACAGTATGTCAGTCAATCCATTGTCTGATATCTTATTAAAAAAATTATATTCCGGAGTATAGTTACAGATAAGGGCAGATATAGCATATGGAGAAACAGTAACTTACTTTCAGATTACTGAGTTAATACCTAGATTTAAGCTTCATCTTTCCCATACATAACTACCTCTACTTCCTTTATGTACAAACTATTGCTTCTAAAACAAGCTATTGCTTTACTTTGTATTCTAATCATAACTGGCTTTGATAACCTCTTTGCACAGCCTCTCACTAAACTTTCACAATTTGAGATTTATCTAAAGCCCAGGTATGATGCGAAAGGTATTGCAACTGGAATAGAAGTTTCCTACACGCTATCTTCAACCTATACTCAATCCAAGCCTAAGCTGGATCTTTTATTCTATAAGATGGAGCCTTTTCTGCAACGTAGCACAGATCAGGTGACCAACTTAAAAGTATACGATGCTCTTGGACAGATATCTTTTAATAAACAAATAGGGGTAACCAAACATGATCTGGTAATGCAGCAATGGTCCGCATTGAGACAGGCTTCCGGAGCAGTTCAAGTTAGGTACCATGTACCTGTTGCAATCCCTTTTCCAGCCAAAAGAGGGCCTCATGTAGATTTACAAGCTGCTGGAGGAGGACTTTCAGGTACATTGGGTAGTTTCTTGTTATTACCCGATCCGGGAGATTCAGTTCAACTACAATTACATTGGCAATTACCCGCAGGACATACAGCAGTCAGTACAGCAGGTATGGGTAATTGCACCGTTAAAGACTCCTTTCAAACTGTTCTTTTCTGTCAGTTCCTAGCAGGCAAGATGTCTGTATATCCAGCCAATACAGGAAATACAGGTTTTAGCATGTATGCACTGGGGGGTACATCCAATGAGATTCAGGCCTTAGGCGACTGGTCACAAAAAACATACGAGCAGTTAAGGAAAAGATTAAATGGATCAGTTGACGAGCCCTTCCGTTTTCTGATACGAACCTATGAAGGCGGACCATTACAAAGTGGAGTTGCCGCTCATGGCTCTTTCCTGATTTACCTCCCTCCTACTCAATCAACAACGGATACGGAATTGCCTTCATTGGTTGCACATGAAATGGTGCATGCCTTTTTACTTGGCCTATCTTCTCCCACAGAAGGCCTTGATGACTGGTACAATGAAGGAATTGCAGACTATCTGGCAATCAAGATTCCTTTTGAAGCCGGATTGTATACTGCAAAACAATATCTTGAACTTGTCAATGAAGAATCTGCCTTGTATTATACCAACGCATACCGCGAAACACCCGAGAGAGACATTCCTGCCATAAAATGGTCAGGCCGCAATGCCTGGAGCCTGGGCTATTCACGGGGTGCTCACTATTTTGCCAATCTTGATGCAAAGCTTCGCAAGCTTAAAGGAAATAAAGTATCTGTTATTTCTTTAGTGAATACGATTACTGATTTATGCAAAAAAGGCCAGGTACCTAACGATAGCACCTGGATAAAATTGCTACAAGAGCAGGCTGGTGAATGGGCAGTCCGCGATTGGCAAGATATGATTAGTGGCAGGCTTCTTATTCCGGAACCCGATGCATTTCCCCGACTGATGAGTCAAACTATAAAAGCCGGCTTGTTTGATTTAGGTTTTGAAAGTCCTAAAAATATTCGGGCAGGTGAAAAGATCAAAGGATTGGTAAAAGGTTCGGCAGCAGAAAAAGCAGGTTTGCAGGAAGGAGACGAAATAGCAACCACTATCGCTATCAACCCAACGTATAGTAGTTATACACTGCCAGTTACAATAACAGTTCGTCGTGCCGGTCGTGTGATCCCCATTACGTTTCAACCACGCCGAGGACAGGTAGATGCAATTGAATGGAAACCTATCAGTAAATAAAGTCTTTAGAAGATTGGATAGAGGATATACCCTATCTTTCAGTGATTGCAGAAATATAGTAAACAGAGTTAAAAAGTATGCTCCCTAGTGACTGGAACTTTGGTCAAAATTGTAATTGAAGACTATGTCATCGGGCAACTATTCAGCGAGACAAGTGATCATATTTCGAATCAGTTTACAAAATGACTGGAGTTCCGGTCACTTTTATTTTTGACTGGAATACCAGTTGCGTTTCAAGAATATTCGAACTCTGTTCATTTTTAACGTTGACCGGAAGTATGGTCAATTTCATCAATGACCATACTTCCAGTTACTTCCAATTGTGATTGGTATACCAGTTAACCTATCCGTCAATCCTAATTCGAATCAAATACTTGTATCACTAGACTTACTTCTGGCTCTGAAAGGATAGCTTTTGTAATCCTGCTTTTACTTCCGGGCAACTCATAAACAGATTCCACAACAATTGTGAACGATGGTTTTCTATCATTACAATAATAGGTCCCTGGTCTATGGCTAGAAAAGAATCTGCGTACCAGATATTGGACAAGTTAAAAGCATCCACAAAGCCATACTGTTTCCAGATCTTATCTCCTAGTTTATAATAGAAGAAATGCAGAGCCTTCATAGATTCTTCCGGAGTATAAGGCATAGACGAAAGCGCAGCCGTTGGACTAATGATACCCAGGTCATTATTGGGTTCATGAGCCGCATATCCGGAAATGTTATCATCACTGGCAGTTAAGCCCCAGCAGGAATCGCTATACCCATTGTATTTTTTGGGATTTTCTTTGCAATAGTTATAATTGATCAATGAATGGGCTACATTTTGTTCCCAGTAATTGGCGTATGTATCACTCAATCCTCTGGGGTCTATCCCTAGAAATGAATAATGGGCAAAAAACAATGGTCCACCTCTATCAGGACCTAAAGGCAGCTTTATAGAATAAAACGTTTTGTTATTCACCATACTACCATTTCTGGCCCAGCCATTGGTATATGCTTCTTTAGGAATCGAATAGGTAGGTGATGATGCAGCCAGTACATAGGTAATCAAGGCTTCATTCCACCCACTGATCTGCATATTCATATCCCAGGTATAGTTAGGCGACCAATGCCAGTACAAAACATTTTCATTGTTCTTCCGAAACCAGCTCCACTCCACATTCTGCCAAAGTTCATTGATAGTGCTTCTAAGTTCAGCTTCATTTGCATTGCTAAAATACTGGCGGGCAGTTAGTAGTCCTTGCATTAGATAGGAAGTCTCTACCAGATCAGCGCCATTGTCTTTTGTACTAAAAGCTACCGTCGCGCCTGTTGCGCCATTGATCCAGTGTGCAAAAGCACCATGATATGGAGTTGCTTTCGTTTTCAGAAAGTTGGCTATAAGTTTGATTCTGTCATATCCCTCCTGACGTGTTATAAAGTTTCGTTCCACAGCTACCAGAACAGCCATTATTCCAAAACCAGTACCTCCCGTTGTTACTATGTCGCCGGAAGTATTCCGTTCTCTGGCCATACCAGAAGTAGGATGTCCAAAATTCCAGAAATAGGCAAACGTTTGCTTTTGAACCAGATCCAGCAAAGCTTCATCTGAGATGCGCGGAAATTTATCTGTACTATCCATCACTGTGATAAACTCAGTAGTAACAGTGGCATTAAAAGCTGTATTCTTTTGAGATTGCAGTTGTGGCAATACTTGAACAGTATACTTAGTCAGGTTTTCAAGAGGATTTTTTGGGCCAATCAGAATAGTACTATCGCTATTCTCCAATACAACATCAAAAGGCACATTGGTCGAGGTAGAAGTTTTCTTGAAAACCACATTTGCAGCAACTGTAGCACTATTTACTTTTCCCGAGAAAGAAACTTTCACAACAGGAAAGGTACGAACATTATAATAGCTGGAAGCAACTGGCTTGCCATCAATGCTAACATCTGTATAATAGAACGAATCTGGTTGTCCAGGATTGTCATCCTTTTTACAGGCAACAACTAACAGAACAAGAATGAATAAAAATGCATAGTATTTCATAAGATCTTAATTGATCAAATCCTATTCGTTAGTAGGATCTGTTTTAACTCATAAAGAATATATTGGAAACAAAACTTCCGGAGATAACATATCCCCGGAAGTTATCATCTTCATCAAAGCAAGCATGAAATATTATCTTCCAGCAAGTTCCAGTTGGTATAAAGAACCAATGTCAGTTGCTGATAACGCTTTACTATAGACTCTCACCTCATCAATTTGACCTGTGTATAATCCTTGCCAGATTTGAGCTGTTGAATTAGTATATCCAGTAACGGTATTTGGCCATCCACCAATCAATACCTGAGTGGGTGTAGAGATTGTAAGATTGCCAAGTGGAGCACCATTATTGTCTCTTTTCCTATAATTTGTATTTGATACTACTACACCATTTGCATATAAATCAATAGTAGAAGCAGATCCGTCATATACCATTACATAGTGCACCCACTTGTTGGCACCAATTACTGTTTGAAAATCAGTGCCACGTTTTCCATAGTCATTTATATTATCTCCACCAATGGAATAACTGCCGCCTGAGTATAAACGAAAGCTGCTATGCAATACCAATGTATCTCTTGTGGAGGTAGGTTTTCCTGTTTCCAAATACATATTAATTGGGCCTTGATTCCAGTCTGGCTGTGTTGATGTTGCCTGAGTTAATGCAAAAACCGAACTGGCTGTTGATCCATTGACATCAGTCTTTATCCATGCACTGACTGTTACACTCGGAATGGCATTTGCGCTACTCAACGCTGTAATTGTAGGATACAATAAATAACCATTTGCTAAGCTCACAGCTTGTCCCTTTACTCCTGTAGAAAAGGTGGCATTTTCTGTTTTGGTTGGAGTTGTACCAGATTTTTGTTCTGTGCTATTACCATCGAAACTCCAATGGGCAAGTAGGTTATTAGCACCTACTTCATCTGCATTATTGTATCCGCCAATATCGGGTAACTTCTTATCATCATCCTTACAAGAGGTAACTAATAAGGTAGAAGCCAATACCAAAGCAGCTATTGCGTATGTGATTCGTTGTTTTTTCATACTCGTTAAGATGTTAAAAGTGATTAAAGGATTGAAAAATAATTTCATGATAGAAAATACTAGTACCCATTGTTTTGATCGAGTTGACCTCCACTCAGAGCAATTTGCAGACTTGGTACGGGCAAGAGTTCATTCTTGCCTGCTACAAAGTTTTTACCAGCAGCTTGCATAACTTGTGCAGCTCTTCCCTGGCGTACCAGATCGAAAAAGCGATCGTGCTCCATTGCTAGCTCAAACCGACGTTCTTTCCAGATAGCTTCACGGACATCTGTTTGTGAAGAAGCATTTGTATCCTGAAGTCCAGCTCTTTTTCGTATGCGATTCAGCAGCATAGTTGCTGTATTGGATTGTCCTAATTCATTAGCAGCTTCAGCGTTCATTAATAATACCTCAGCATAACGTAACAAATGCACGTTTTTCTGCTTTCTGTCACGATTACCATTAAAGGTTTCTACAGAGCTATTCTCACTATGGTAAGCTTTATAGTTATAGTAAAGATTCTGTACAGAGTCTGCACTTGGAATCCGGAAACCATCAAACAATACAGTTCCTTTATGCTGTCCGCTATTATCAATGAAGATAATTGTAGAAGCCTTCCGTACATCATTCGGTTCATAGGCATTAACCAGATTTGCTGAAGGTGTACCGAATCCAAAACCTAAATCCGTCCATCCACCTTTGCCTCCTACCCTAGGCCCCTGCCACACGGAATATCCCTGTATGCCATAATCTGAATTATTAAACTGGCCAGTCTGAATCTCAAAAACAGACTCGATACTATTATCACCTACCTGGCGCCAGATGGTAGAATAGTCAGCAACCAGGTCATATTGTCCTGAACTGATAACTTCCTGAGTCAGGTCAAAAACTTTCTGCCATTCTTTGCGGTACATATATACCTTTGCCAGCAAAGTTTGGGCAGCACCTTTGTCAACATGACCGACACTGGCATTGCTCCGGAGTGGTAGGTTGTTAACTGCAAACTGAAGATCCTGAATGATCACATTATAAATGGTATCTACGGAGGCTCTGGTTTGAAACTCAGGATCAGTATTCGCATCCTGAGCATCTTTGGGAACACGAAGCACTTTAGGTACCTTACCAAACAAACGAACCAGGTTAAAGTAATAGTATCCCCGGATAAATCTTACTTCACCCATCAACTGATTTCTTGTAGCATCTGTCAGTGAGGCAGTTGACAAAGCAACCAATGCTTGATTCGCTTTGGAGATACCAGTATAGTAGCCATTCCAGAGAGCTGCAACAAAGGTATTGGTTGGTGAAATTGTAAAGTTATCGATGTCATTAAGCGCAGATTGATCTGAAGGTGTACTCCCTTTGTCGGCATCATCAGACATAATATTGGTTGCAGCAATGAAACTAATACCATGTGTATCTCCACCATCTCCACCAAATGCTTCTCCAGCCAATAAACTATTGTATACTCCCGTAACCAGATTCTGAGCTAAAGCAGGATCTGTTTTTGTAGTGCCCTGCCCCTGAACGGGAACATCCAGAAACTCTTTGGAACAGGAGGTAATGATTCCAAAGAGAATGAGACTTATGCCTATTACTATTAATGTATGTTTCATATACTAAAGACTAAGGAAATTTGTAATCAATAAAATCACATCAGAAGTTTACACTCAAACCACCAGCAATGGTTCGTGTAGTAGGATATGCATTTAACTCAATACCTGCTTTTGTTGGATCCCCAGGCAATTCAGGTGTAAATCCACTAAACTTCTTGTATGTGTATAAATTTTGAGCAGTAATAAAGACTCTTACACTTGCTATTTTTACCTTTTGAGTCAAGGTAGCAGGTAAGTTATATCCAAGAGTTACATTATTCAGACGAATAAAAGAGCCTGATTCCAAGAAATAGGTAGAGGCCGGTAGATTACCTCCATTCGCAGCAGGTTCAGTTTGGGAGCCATTGGCAGGAGTCCATCTGGAATAGGCCATATCAGCTTCCACATTATCAAATACACCCAGACGAAATGCTTTCTTTCCATTGTATACTTTATTCCCTACATTTCCGTAGATATCTGCACTCAAATCAAAGCCTTTATAGGATAAACTTCCGTTGATTCCAAAGTAGGCCTTAGGCTGATACGAACCGGCAAACACTCTGTCATTGTCATCTATTTTACCATCATCATTGGTATCCTGGTATTTAAAGTCGCCAGGTGAGGCACTTGACTGAATAACAGTCCCCTTACTATTTTTATAATTATCAATCTCACCCTGGTTCTGGAAAACTCCCACCACATTCAGCAGGTAGAAACTCCCTACAGGTTGATCATTATCGGTTCTGGTCGTATAAATCTGGTTTCCACCAATCCCCCCATCCAGGATTGGCTGTCCACCATTTAATCCAATAACCTTATTATTGTTGAGTGTTAAATTTCCACCAACACGATACGTAATCTCCTCAGTTATATTTCCTCTCCAGTTCAAAGCCACTTCCAAACCAACATTTTGAATAGACGCAGCATTTGTGAGTACCACCCCATCTGCATCTCCAGTTACAGAAGGCACTTTTACATTGATCAGTAAGTCTTTGGATTTTTTGTTGTAGTAACCAATCTCACCTGTTAACCGACCTTTCAGCAAAGCAAAGTCTAAACCTAAATCAAACTCTTCAGTTACTTCCCACTTTAGATTAGGATCTTTAATTTGTGTGATGGCACTACCAGGCGTAGCTATTCCACCACCATACGGATAAGCCAGATTTGGTGTCACTGTAACAGTGAATGCGTCAGACGGAATCCGGTCATTGCCCACACGTCCCCAACTGGCTCGTAGTTTCAAGGTCTCAAATAGCTGCTGTGTTTGCATGAAATTTTCACCGCTGATAACCCAACCGGCACCTACAGAAGGAAATAAGGCCCAACGATTACTGGAAGGAAAACGAGAACTTCCATCAGCACGTACTGTGGCAGTCAACAGATACCGATCATTGTAGTTATAATTTACTCTACCCAAATAAGAGTTTCTAGCCCATTTATCTCCACCTCCATCATTGGTTGAGGTATTAGCATTTCCCGTATTGATATACCATAAACTTGGGTCAGCAGGAACATCTTTCCGGTAAGCAGAGAGCCAATCCATAGTATACTGCTCAGCAGTAGTACCTACTAATACAGTTAGACTATGTTTATCAAAACTTTGAGCAAAAGTCAGTGTATTATCCCACACCCAACGGAAACTCCTGGTCGAAATAATATTTAGATTGCTGTTAGGATTACGCTGATTCCCCCCTGGATTAATAAACGTACTGGTATCATTGTTAAATTGATAATTATATACTCTCTCATTTTTGGAAAGCAAGTCCGCACCAATACTACTTCTGAAAGTCAAAGACCTGACAGGTTTAAACTCCAGATAGGCAGATCCCTGTAACCGATTATCAATATCTCGTTGATTATTATTTTTGATATCCAGAATGGGATTACCTACGTTCTGGTATACAGATGTATTGCCATACTTACCATTCTCCATAGCCGCAATAGTAGGTGCAGCCCGATAAGCGTTATTGTATGCTGATCCCAGATTTACATCCCGAGTATTCGCATTAGTATAGGAAGAAACAACCCCTACTTTTACTTTATCTGAAAGTGTAAAGTCTGTATTAGACCGAATGTTAAACCGTTTGTATTTATTATCAATGATAATGCCTTCATCTGTAAAGTATCCCATACTTAGAAAGTAAGTTGACTTGTCAGATCCGCCTGACAAAGACAAATTATGATTCTGGTACCAGCCATTTCGTAATATCTGATCATACCAATCTGTAGATAAAGAACCTGCTGTTACACTAGTTCCACTGGCAGCACTTACATAGTTGGCATATTCCTGGGCATTTGCCATCTGCACCAGATTGGTGGCACTACGCATACCTATATTGGTAGTGTAGTTTACTTTTATTCCTCCTGCACTTCCTTTCTTGGTTGTGATAATCACAACGCCATTAGCACCTCTTGAACCATAGATTGCAGTAGCAGAAGCATCTTTCAGTACATCCATTGATACAATGTCAGCCGTGTTGATATTGCTGATATCATCTGTCAATACCCCATCAACTACAAATAAAGCCGCAGTTCCAGCCAAGGCTGTCCCTGTACCTCTTACCCGTATCACAGGTGATGAACCTGGTTGGCCACTACTGATAATTTGTACCCCAGCTGCCTTACCCTGAATTGCCTGTGTTGCAGTTAAAACAGGTTGCTTGGCCAACTCCTCTCCTTTCACACTTGCTGTAGCCCCTGTTACATCTACTTTGCGCTGAATTCCATAGCCAACTACAACCACCTGCGCCAGCTCTGTAGTTGAACTTTGTAAGGTTACATTGATCTCAGACTGATTGTTTACAGGTACTTCTACCTTTTCATAGCCAACAAAAGCAACAACCAGTACAGCATTATCAGGAGCTGACAAGGTAAACTTTCCATTCGAATCTGTTGTAGTTCCGGTTGTGGTTCCTTTTATCAGGACAGAGGCACCTGGAATTCCTTCACCACCTGAATCTTTTACAGTACCAGATACAGCACGATTCTGAGACATAGCTTGTATAGCTGTTATCAGAAAAAGAGCAACTCCAAACACATATATACGCACTGCTGATAAAAATACGTATCGACACCTGGTATAAAATAATAGTAGTTCGTTCATATAACTTGGAAAAAAGTAATTAGTATAAAAGTCTGATTACTAGTTAGATAAACAGTTTACTCAATCATACTATCTCAAATTAAGAAGCACCTTCTCCTGTTTTGTTCCCTGAGATAATATAGCTTGATATTTTCCTCCCTTTGCTACAAACGGAATTTCATGTGTCCCTTCATTCAAGGCTTTGTTTAGCAATACCGTCTCTACTTTGCCATTTCGGTCAGTTAGTTCCAACTTTACAGATTCCTTACCTTTCACGGCAATATCCAGTATGTATGTAGTCCGGTCAGTATGTCTCATTAGGTCTACTTCATTTGTTTTAGGATCTGGCAGATACATATAAAATCCTGTTGGGTAAGAAGGAGTGGTAATTCCCATCTTTTTCAGGCCAGTAGTAAGTTCTGCAATCCCAGCTCCAAGCTTCCAGATTAATCCGGAGCGATAATTTTCCATCATAACCACGATAGGCCCCTGATCTATAGCCAGGTACTGATTAGAGTACCAGTTTTTTACCTGGCTGAATGCATCATAGAATCCATACGGTCCAAAAAGTGGATTGCCTTTCTTCAGATAGAAATATCGCATAGCCTGATACGAAGCATATGGGGTATAGGGAAATGAGGAAAGAGCTGCAGTAGGACTTATTGTTCCATTGTCATTGGTAGGAGAATGGGCATCATAGAAGTTATAGTCATCACTGGCTGTAAGACCCCAATTATCTGTTGAGTAACCAAACTTCTCGCCCTGACTCACACAATGTGTGTAATTAATGAGAGTCTGTGCCAGATTTAGTTTCCAGTAATTGGTCTTTCCATCATCCATTTTTCGTGGATCAAGACTCAGATAGGAATAATGAGCAAAGAAAAGAGGCCCTCCATATGGAAATCCCAACGGTAATGTATAACCCAGATATTGATTTCCATTTGTATAAAAATCACTTTTCTTCCATGTATTTTGATATACTTCTGGTTTAATGGCATGTGTAGGAGAACCCAATGCCAGAACATAGGTAATCAAACATTCATTGTACCCTCGAATAGGCATATTCATAGCCCATTCATAATTAGGCGACCAGTGCCAGTATAAATGTCCATCTCCACGGGAAGCGTACCAATCCCACTCTACTGTTTCCCAAAGTTTAGTGATCTGATCCCGCAATTGTGTTTCCTGGGGGTTCTGCTGATCAAAATACGCTCGTGCCACCAGCAAACCATTCACCAGATAAGCAGTTTCTACCAAATCACCACCATTATCCTTTTCCCCAAAAGGTACTACCTTCCCTGTACGTCCATCTAACCAATGCGACCATGCTCCATGAAACCGATCAGCAGCAGACAGAAACTTTGTCATCTTTGTTAAATGTGACACTGCCTGTTCACGAGTAATCCAACCACGTTGCACACCAACCACCAGACACATTACACCAAATCCCGTTCCTCCAGAAGTGACGATAGTAGGAGTTGCAGTCCGCTCAGGTGTCATACCGGAAACAGGATGAGCAAAGTCCCAGAAATACTTGAACGTTGCCTTTTGTACAGTTTCCATATACTCACTTTGTTCTGTAGCTGGAGTTAGTGGAGTTTGGCCCTGTATAGTAAAAACAAAGAGCAAAGTCCAGACAAAAAGGAATCCTATCTTATACCTATACCGACTCATTTTGCACACAATATTATAACTTTTTTTATGAAAAATAGTAAGTTTATGCGACAAATGTACGGCAATCAAAGTGCTAATAACAAATAAAGGGGTACATCATTACCACATCAAAACCCAATTATTTCTTAGATTTTACGTATTTTGCCTACGTCATTACAAAAAATTACAGCAACCACTTGAGAAATCTATTTTTATTTAAAACGGTATTGTCCCACATACCTTTTTTAGTGAGGAGAAAACTTTGGCTATTCTTTATCATTATACAAAGTGTATCCTTTGGACAAAAGATTGAAACTATTTGTAAACCTGAGATACTCAACTTTACCAAACAAACTTATAATGCCTATCATCAGAATTGGGGAATTACACAAGAGTCACAGACTCGATTTATGTACTTTGCTAATTCAAAAGGCTTAATCGAATATGATGGTAATCATTGGGAAGTATATGAACTGCCGAATAAACAAAAAGTCAGATCGGCCGTTGCAGGTATAGATGGCCGGATTTATACCGGGGGCTTAGGAGAGTTTGGTTATTGGCAATCTGACAAAACGGGTAAACTGACTTACCATTCGCTCAAAGCTCTGATTAATGATCCTTCTTTTGCAGGAGAAGAGATATGGAATATTCTACCTACATCTGAAGGCATTTTATTTCAATCTTTCGCCTTTATTTATCTTTATCAGAATAATAAGATCACCAATTTATCACCTCCGGGCAATATCATGTTTGCCTATCAGATAAATGGCAGGGTCTTACTAGGTGTAATCGATAAGGGTCTGTATGAATTCAAACACAAATCATTCTCTTTCATTGACAATAGTTCTTTTTTAGGCAAAGAATCTGTCAACACCATTCTACCAGGGCGTGATCAAACTATCGTAATCGGCACGAATCGGGGAATATATCTTTATGATGGTAACGATTTTCAACCATTTAATACAACTACCAATGCCTTTTTACTACAGAATCAGTTAAATCGGGGGGTGATGTTAAATGATACTACCTATGCATTTGGAACTATTCTCAATGGTATTGTTATCACAAATACACAAGGCGAAATCATTCAGCATCTGAATCAGAAAAATGGATTACAAAACAATACAATACTGTCTCTATATAAGGATGCAGATGGTAATCTCTGGTCTGGAATGGACAAAGGCATTAGTCTTATTCTGATTAATTCTCCATTGCGTTATTATCAGGATTATGATGGCCATTTAGGTACAGTCTATGATATTGCTTTATTTGAAAAGAAACTTTATCTGGGTACTAACCATGGCCTTTTTGTTTCAAATCTACAATCAAGAGAAGCAGATTTTCAACTTGTTCCCAAAACTCAGGGACAGGTATGGGATCTGGAAGTCATAGATAATCAACTCCTCTGCGGACATAACAATGGCACTTTTCTGATTGAAGGCACCCAGGCAAAACAAATTTCCTCAGTAACGGGCGGGTGGATAATACGAAAGCTCAAAAAACATCCTGATCTATTACTTCAGGGAACATATACACAATTGTGTATTTACAAAAAGAATGCGTCCTTTCAATGGGAACTAGCTCATACAGTTTCTGGATTTTCAGCCCCTGTAAATCAACTGGAAGAAGATGATTTCGGTTATATCTGGGTAAACAAAGTCTCTAAAGGCCTGAACAGGATAAAACTATCAGCTGATACGCAAAAAATGGATTCCATCTGGAGCTATGAAACTCCAGAACTTAAAAGTGCGGCAGTCAATCTATGCCAGATAAATAAAAGAGTTATAGTGACTACCAATCAGCAGGTCCTCCAATTTGATCCAGACCATAATGTATTTGAACCTGCAACCAACCTCCAGAAACAACTTGGGGCAGATAAAGCCCGTAAATTTTTTCCAATAAACCCATCTGCGTCATTTGTGTTGAAAACGGATGGGACATTAGGCTTCATAGAAAAAGACAACTCTATAAAAGAGATACCTATGAAGAAATTTCAATGGTTTGATGATTATGAAAATCTGGTATCTATTGATAATCGTATTCATTTGATTTGTCTGGAGAATGGCTTTGGTGTACTACCGGAAAACCTTATTACATCATTACTTTCGTCAACCATACAACCACCTGTTATCCGCAGTATTGTCCCTCTGGACTTTCCGACATTAGGCCAGACATTCCGTACTGGTGACAACTATCCTGCGTTTGCATTCAACTACAATCAGAATAGTCTTATCATTAGCTTCTCTACACCTCATTATAGTAATGAAGCCAAGTATAGCTTCTGGCTAGAGAACTCGTCCAAAGGATGGTCAAATTTCCAGACTATGGATCAGAAAGAATTTAATAACCTGGCACCAGGAAAATATATATTTCATCTACGATCCAACTTAAGTAAAAAAGAGACACAATTGGAGTTTGAAATTCTCTCTCCCTGGTATTGGAATCAATGGAGCATCAGCATTTATGTACTAACGCTGATAGGTGCCGGTATTTTTTCATATTGGTTACATTTACAAAGAGTAAAAGCACATCAGGAACGTGTCAGACGGAAACTGGAGAAGAAGCTACGTAAACAGGAAGAGGAAAGTCAAAAGGAGATTATACAATTACGCAATCAGCAGCTCGAACAGGATGTTATCCGTAAGTCAGAAGAATTGGCTAACTCAACAATGACGTTGATTAAAAAGAACGAATTGCTACTGCAAATCAAACAGGAAGTACTGGATATAAAAACAGAATTGGGATCAAAATCTAATTCATCTTCCTTCAAAGAAATTATACATTTATTGGAAAGTAATATCTCCACAGATCACGACTGGCAGATATTTGAATCCAATTTTAATCGGGTTCATGAAGAATTTCTCCAAAAACTTATTCATGAATATCCCACCCTTACTCCCAGTGACCTACGACTGGCAGCTTATCTTAGAATGAACCTGTCAACAAAAGAGATAGCTCAGCTCTTTAACATCACCTATCGTAGCGTTGAATTGAAAAGATATCGTCTACGTAAAAAGATGAATCTGGATACGGATGTTAACTTGGGCGAGTTTATGATGAAGTATACCAATGGAAACTAAAAGAGAGAATCTTTCAATTCCCTCTTTTAGGTATATACTTTAGAACAAAGAAATCTTATCAGGACTCTTCAATACATTATATTGATTGATCAGCATAAACTTTCCCCGTTGCGTATAGATATTCAACTTCTTGTCTTTAATAAAAACTTCAAGCTCTTCTTTATATTCTTTCATCAGGATAGGATAGATACGTCTGCGAAACTGACTAATCGGAATAAAATGATCGTTTGCATAGACAAAATATTCATAGGCATTTTTCTTATCATACCATGGCGAATCTGATTCCATTGCATTCAACTGAGTAGGGTTAGAGTTACGCATATTATGCAATCGACGTAACAGATACATTTCACCAGTCAATACAATTTCAAAAAAAGCCTTTCGACTTCTATTTCTTCGTCCTGGATATGATAAACTGAGAAATCGACGCATTTGATTACTCTTCTCATCAAAATAACCGAAAGCCCGAACTTGTCTCGCAGAATATACTTTTACTACTCTTTCATCTTTTACCTGGATAAGATCTGTAAAAGCATCATAGCTAAATTCTCCGTTAACTGTCTGGTCATTAAGTAGAACTAACTCACCTTGGTGCCAATTTTGAGAACTGGGATTACCTGCAACTACACTGAAAGTCACTAAAAGTCCGCATACTAAACCAAATATTTTCATGGCAAAAACCTGCTGGCATAAAAGATAATTTTAAGAAATCGATAAAATTCAAATAGGATGTATGGCAAAAATGGAGAAAAACAAAATTATACTAAAAATATATTACAATAATTTATCAAAAAAGTACCACAAATTTACGGATACAAGTATATCTACAAAGGTTTTTCTGTATTTTTTATCACATATGTATGATTTTCAGTGAGTAATATCACCTTACAAGTAAGTGCAGAAAATACTTACAACAGACTATAGATCTTGTATAATTACAGAAGGAAGATTATAAGCTAAAAGAAGAATATAGCAAGAACTACTTTGATAAAAGATCTATTGCTCTTGAGAAGGCTCTGATGCTGCAGAACGAAACCATCCGAAAAAACCTCGTTTAACATTTCGGGTTGCTTTTCCAGCTAGCTCCATTCCTGAACGAACAGTATTTGAGCCTGCATTCCGAGCTGTTTTCAAAATAGCATTAACTACCTGCCCGGATACCTGTAGCACCAAAACCTTTAGCATGACAGAAGCTTCTGCAATGGCAGCTTTTCGGGCCTTTTTGGGATTAAAAGGTTCTAAAGTACCACAATATCGCTTAGTAATAACACCAACACGTAATGTTAGAAAGGCATTAACAGAACCTTCCAGTAAAGAATCCATAATCACACTACTCAATGGACCTATAAATGGTATAGATCTTACAGCAGAACCTTGCAAAACTGTTCCTAAAACAGGTTCTAACTGTTCCGAGATATCCAGATCTTCTATTTGCGTTGCCAATAAAGTAGTGGTGCCAACATTCGAATACAGTGAAATCATATCTTTCAGAGAGGGTCTCTGGTAATAGATATGCGCAATATCCCAAATCATTTTGGTATGGGTAGAAAAGACCATTAAGGCATCTAATTTCCCATTTTGAGAGATAGAAGTAGATAAAAACACATTTCTTGCTGTTTTTTGAATAATTTCATTTGCCTGAGCATCCAGTACATATAAAGCTCTCTGCAACTCTTCCTTTTGTGACCAGTCAAACGAATGTCCCAAAAGTAGCTTATTCTTTGCCAATCGTGCTGATAATTGAGGAATATAGGCAGGCATATCATCTTCAGAGCCCGGAGCCAGCAAAGGTTTAGGCAATCGAAAAAATAATGCGACCGGAACAACCAAAAGCACAACAAAGACAGTTGTCAATACAGTTAATACAACAATTCCTAATGTATGATTCACAGTGGAAGCATACAGGTATACCTGCATCAACTGGTTAAAAATGATAATAATAAACAATACCAGAAATAATATTCCAATTGCAGTTGCCAAGCGTTTTATTTGTGTCATCATCTTGAAAAAATTAATGCGTCCTCAGTATATTACTCCCTAAATCTTTATACCAGAGCTGAAATATTACATAGACAGTAACCCTTTCATCACTAATAAAGTAACTACCCGTCTAACTATAACTAACTGATAACCAAAGATACGACTCTTTTGTATGGTATAGTTACCTTTTTCTTTAAAGTAGTATAGAGCAATTTTTATTTTCAATAAAGAAATCCATGCTGAAACTAGTACTTTTGCCATTTGATTCAGTTATAACTAGATATGTTACAGGCATCCTATCAGAAACACACCTTACAATTTACATTTGAAGCAGGAACATCCCGTGGTATTCTTACTGAACGAGATACATATTACATTAAGCTTTCGGATTCAAGCAATCCGTCTGTTTTTGGGTTGGGAGAATGTGCCCCTCTCCGAGGTCTTAGCATAGATGATGTTCCCGATTATGAATTACAGATAAAAAAGATCTGTAACATCATCAATAAAAAGCATTTGTCAATAGATAACATCGACACACTACCGCAACTGGTCGATGAAGAATATCCTTCGATTGTATTCGGGGTCGAAACAGCATGTCTGGATCTAATCAACAATGGCAAGCGATTTTTATTTGATACTCCTTTTAGTCGTGGAGAAGCCGGTATTGAAATCAATGGACTTATCTGGATGGGAAAGGAAGAGTTTATGAGGGAACAGGTTGAGACAAAACTCAGAGCAGGATATCACTGTATTAAAATGAAGATTGGGGCTATTGATTTTGAGAAGGAATGCGCGTTGCTGGAGTCCATCCGCAAATATTATACACCCGAACAAATTATATTACGAGTAGATGCAAATGGAGCCTTTACGCCTAAGGAGGCACTTGAAAAGTTAACAATCCTCTCTCAGTATGACCTACATTCTATTGAGCAACCCATCAAGCAAGGACAGACAGGTATACTGGCTCAACTTTGCGCAACGACTCCTCTGCCCATTGCATTGGATGAAGAACTGATTGGCATTACTACCTATCAGGAAAAAAAAAGATTGCTTCAGAAGATTAAGCCTCAATACATTATTTTGAAACCTTCGTTACTGGGAGGATTTCGGCATTGTCAGGAATGGATTGAACTGGCAGAACAGCAACATATAGGCTGGTGGATTACATCCGCACTGGAATCTAATATTGGTCTTAATGCCATTGCGCAGTTTACGGCCTATCTAAACAATCTTATTCCACAAGGGCTGGGAACTGGTCAGCTATATCATAATAATATCAGCTCTCCATTGGAAATACGAAACGGATTCCTTTATTATAATAACCAGCAAAGCTGGCATATTGAAGATATTTTATCATTTGGGGATCTATGAATGATCTCAAATCCCAGGAAGAGAAGGTGAATCCAGGGAGGATTTCTGATTTGTGCATAGTTCACGGCAAACTATTTTTTAGCAAGGACAAGACGTCCTACTTATCGGCTGATAAATTGCGGTTTATTCATGGCAGTTTTGCTTTTGAATATAACTCACGGCAGATTTTATTTTGACCGGAACTCTGGTCATTTTTTCTCTTGCGCATCATTCACCGCAAAAACAAAATCTGATCGGAATTCACCGCAAGTAGTTGCCTGCCGTGAATAAACCGCAACGAATCTTTTATTGCGAACTTAATGTATGGGTTTCTCTGTCATGAATCCAGTAGATGTTGCTCAGTAAGCGAGTCGCTAGTTATCATTCGGGATA
This sequence comes from Xanthocytophaga flava, assembly GCF_030068545.1. Lineage (NCBI taxonomy): Bacteria > Pseudomonadati > Bacteroidota > Cytophagia > Cytophagales > Rhodocytophagaceae > Xanthocytophaga > Xanthocytophaga flava. The sequence goes on from NZ_JASJOR010000010.1 coordinate 230,381, forward strand.
AATCATATTGCGGTCTCAGCGTTCAATGATTCCTGAGACCGCAAAGCCTTATCTTAAAGGTTGAGCAGCAACACCTTCATTCGTAATCTTGACTGGCTTAATATGTCCATTTTCATCAAATTCAAGCATATCAATACAAGTGACCCGGTGGTTACCATCTGTCTCTCCTAATGGACGACGATGATACACAATATACCACTTGTCTTTCTTGTCCACATGAATTACGGAATGATGCCCAGCACCTGTTGCAACCTGAGGGTCCTGTTGTAAAATTTTCCCAATTCGCTGGAATGGTCCCATAGGAGAATCTGCAATAGCATAGGCAACAGAATAATTAGGTCCTGTCCAACCACCTTCAGACCACATGAAGTAATATTTACCATTCCGTATAAACATAAAAGGTCCTTCTACATACCCTTTGGGTGTAATTTCTTTAAAAGTAGTTCCATCTTCAAATGGCACAAATCCTTTAAAATCTTTGCTCAGCTTGGCAATATTACAATGTGACCATCCACCATAAATCATATAATATTGTCCATCCTTATCTTTAAAAACAAACTGATCAATAGGTTGAGCCCCATTATGAAACTTATCGATCAATGGCTTACCCAGATGATCCTTAAACGGTCCTTCCGGCTTATCTGCTACAGCTACTCCTATTCCACCATATTCCTGATCGTTTTGAATATCATTTGCACCAAAGAATAAATAGTACTTTTCTTCTTTTTCAACAATAGCAGGTGCCCATATAGCTCTTTTGGCCCACTTTACCTGCGTTGTATCCAGTATACGTTCGTGTTTAGTCCAGGTCACCAGATCAGGAGAAGAAAAGGCGTCAAAAAACACCTGTTGATTGTAAGGTGCTGAATAGGTAGGGTAAATCCAGTATTTCCCTTTAAATAAAACACCCTCCGGATCTGCATACCATCCTGGAAAAACAGGGTTCCCACTAGTCTTTGTAGCAGACTTTTTTGAATCTTTTGGCGTTTTTCGGGATGCTTTCTGTGAAAAAACAGGGAAACAAAGAGCAATTAAAATACTGACTAAAAAGAGTTTTTTCATTTGCAAGTAGTAAAGATGATCAGAAAATTGCGACAAGGCGAAACTACACACAAACGATAAGAAAGCAAACATGGCTACTTCCGAATTTTAACTTTTCTGAAATAGAAAATGACTCAATAGAGCATGTGCTTTTGAAACAACATAGGCTCTATTTTATTTTTTATTGATTTTGACGCTGTTGGTTGAAATCTTCCTTTCTATTCTCAGATTACTTTGCATTTTTCTACTTACAGCCAAAAAGACACTTTAGAATCTTCTACCCACTTGACCAAAGACCTAATCCACAGGAAAAAGCCTTACATACCTACACTACCTACCACGGTTAATGGGAGCAAAGCTATCTTTGTTCTTTGGTTCTATTTCTACAGTCCCGCTAGCTTTATTTATAGAAATTAGAGATAATTTAAGCACTGTTTATCTGATGCTAATTTAGTTTATGAAAAACCTTTGGGTCTTGTGATAAAGTATATCCTGTGATGCGATTACGTCTATCCCTTATGAAAGTGATAGTTTCTTTTCCATTTGCATCTGTAAACGTATTTTCTTTTGTGAAAAACAGAGGATAATTACGATCCCGCACAATAGCATACAGTCCTTTTTCTCTTTCGCTCACTTTTATCTGGATCTTTGAACCGTCATTAAACTCATAGGTGCCTGTATATAATTTCAGATTATCTACAGGCTCCAAAGCCTTGTATGGATTATATTCGGTAAGAATCAATCCTTCACCAGGCGTCCATTTGTCGTATTCCATATAGTAAGCCGTTTTTCGAGCAGCATCAAATCCGTTTAGTTTGGCTACCAGATGCAGTGCCCCGTCTATACCTGCAGAAATACCAGCTGTTGTAATCAGATTGCCATTATCAACAAACCGCACATTTTTCAATACTTTTGTTTCCGGATAGCTCTTCTCCAGATTATCCAGCGAACTATGAAATGTAGTGGCTGTTTTTCCTTTCAACAATCCCGCTTCACCCAAGACAAAAGCACCCGTGCAAACAGAGAAATAATGTCCTATGTTTTGTTGTGACTGCACCCATTTGATTACATCAGGATCAGAAGCAGGCGCATTTGATGACCCACCAAAAAAAGCAAGTATATCAGCTTTAGGAGCATCTTGTATACTATAATCCGGAGTCACCGTCAGCAATCCCTGAGCCTTTATAGGAGCCTTTGTTTTAGAGACTGTAAATACATCGAAGCCAGCATAGGTAAAGACTTCCAGTGGACCTGCAAAATCCAATATCTCAATTCCATCCTGAAGATAAAATGCAATCTTTTTTCGTGTAGGAGACAGCTTGTCTTTGCTTTCATTTTTTAAGACCAATGGCATGCCACAATGGGTACAAACGCCCGGTTTATCAAAAGATAATGTATCACATTGGCTATTACAGGGAGGACACACATATGCAACAGGCATTTGTGAAAAGGATTGAAAAGATATGGACATCAACAACAGTCCCATAAACAGAGTGAGTAGTTTGTTCATAGTGTATTACTTTTATGATGGTCAAAGCTACAGATACTACTTTCCTCTGCAAAGGACAACATAACGCAGTATCAGGACATTTCCAATGAAGCAACGTCTCCCGGCAATACTCCCCGATGCTTTTTAAGCAATGCTCTGAGCTGATTAGGGCTCAAGCCACACTCTTTACTTACTACTTCTACTTTATTACCAGTCGATAAGAGCTGCACGGCTCGTTCAACCCTGAGTTTCTCAAGATAATCTCCGATTGTGATTCCTGTTGTTTTCTTAAAACACCGGGTCAGGTTACGGATACTCATGTTAACGTGCTCAGCTACAGACTCCAAAGAAGAGCTCCCAGATAAATGACTCATCAGATAATTTTGCGCCTCATGAATCTGACTGTCCATATGATTTCTGTATTGCAGAAAAATGCTTAGTTGTGGATCCCCTTCACTTCGCCGAAAATAGACTACCACTTCTTTGGCTACTTCGATGGCCCATTTTGTTCCAAACTCTTTCTCAATAATATACAAAGCCAAATCAATACCTGATGCAACTCCTGCACTGGTATATAAATTCCCATCTACCACAAACAATCTGTCTTTTCTGAGGTAAACCGCAGGGTATTTTTGCGAGAATCTGGATAAATACTTCCAGTGCGTTGTACAACTTTTTCCACTGAGCAAACCTGCCTCTGCCAATAAGAAAGCCCCCGTACACACAGAACAGACATGTGCTCCATGTGAAGCCTGTCTTCTAAGCCACTTAAAGAAGGGATCACAATTCTGTATGAAGCTACTATCTGAAATCAGCGTATATTCCAAGCCTGGCACAAATACATAGTCTTCTTCGCTCAATTCAAACTCAACATAGGGCTTCAGATTTGAAAAAGATAATCCAGCACTGCTTTCTGCATGTATAGTAGTACTTACAGAAACAAAATGTAGTTCGACAAGCATACCAAACTCTTTTGCCTCATAAAAAATATGGGCAGGACCATTCAGGTCTAACAAATGAACCTTAGGCGGAACTATAAATAGTATATTCTTACTAGTTTTCAGAAAGGTTGAGATAACAAATTGTAGGAAGTACCTGCTTTGTAGAAACCAAAATTATTATATCCTGGCTTTTCTTAAAGAAAAAATAAATCAGCAGGAAAAAATGTATACAATAAAAAAGCCTGTAAGGTTATCTCTTACAGGCTTTTATGGTAGCGGGAGCAGGACTCGAACCTGCGACCTTTGGGTTATGAGCCCAACGAGCTGCCAACTGCTCCATCCCGCGATCTAAATTGGAGTGCAAAGATGCAAGGTTGTTTTCAATAAACCTAATAGTAAGCACTTTTTATTTTATTTATTTTTCAAAACTCATTAACTCGCTACTAATCAACACACTGCAACCTTCTATCTCTTAAGAAAGTAAAAGCCTGTAAGGTTATCTCTTACAGGCTTTTATGGTAGCGGGAGCAGGACTCGAACCTGCGACCTTTGGGTTATGAGCCCAACGAGCTGCCAACTGCTCCATCCCGCGATCTAAATTGGAGTGCAAAGATGCAAGGTTGTTTTCAATAAATCAAGTATATTTGCAAAAAAAATCTTTATACCATAAATCTCTGTGTCAAAAAAATTCAAACAGGGATTCTTACTCAATATGACAGACGTACTACCAGATCAGGTCCTTCCTCAACACCGGGCAGGCTTTGTAAGCATTGTAGGCAAGCCCAATGTTGGCAAATCGACACTGATGAATGCATTAGTAGGTGAGCACCTCTCCATTATTACATACAAAGCACAGACTACCCGTCACCGTATTATGGGTATTCTGAACGGAGACGATTTTCAGATCGTATATTCGGATACACCAGGTATCATCCAGCCCAAATATGAATTGCAGCAGAAAATGATGCGATTCGTACATACATCTCTGGAAGATGCAGACATTATTCTATTTGTAACAGACATCTTTGAAAAACATGATGAGTCTGATGTTACACAAAAACTATCACATACAGAAACACCTATTTTTGTATTGATTAACAAAACAGATCTGGCAACAGAAGAACAGATAGCAGAAAAAGTCGCTTACTGGAAGGAAACTGTTAAAGCTAAAGAAGTTATCCCAATATCAGCTTTAAAGAAAAACAATATAGATCTGCTTTTTCAAACTATAATAGCCAATTTGCCAGATCATCCGCCTTATTTTCCCAAAGATGAACTTACGGATAAACCCGAACGTTTCTTTGCATCAGAAATACTTCGGGAAAAAATCTTTTTGAATTATGATAAAGAAGTTCCTTATAGCTGCGAAGTAGTCATTACCAGCTTTAAGGATAAAAAGGATATACTGGTTATTCAGGCTGAAATTATGGTAGAAAGGACCAGTCAGCGAGCCATTCTGCTGGGTCACAAAGGAGAAAACATCAAGAAAGTGGGTATGCAGGCCAGAAAAGATATGGAAGAGTTCTTTGGCAGAAAAGTATTTCTGGAAACCTTTGTTAAAGTAGAAGCAGACTGGAGAAGCAGAGAAAACACCTTACGGAGATTTGGCTATTCAGAATAAGGTACTTCGCCTGATTAATAACAAAAGAATTACACTATTTTTAAAAGATTTGAAGTCCGAATTTTTAGCGACTATATCTTTTGATGCAATGACTTAAGAATTTTATGGCAAATATTATAGCAATTGTAGGAAGACCTAATGTAGGCAAATCGACATTCTTCAATAGATTGATCGAAAAAAGACAAGCGATCATGGACAACGTCAGTGGGGTCACACGTGATCGACACTATGGGCATGGTGAATGGTGCGGAAAGTTTTTTACAGTAATTGATACTGGAGGATATGTAGTAGGATCTGATGATATCTTTGAAGAATCTATTCGGGATCAGGTTGAACTGGCTATTGAAGAAGCAAGTGTCTTACTATTCATGGTAGACGCAGATGCAGGCTTGACAGATCTGGACAAAGATTTTGCTCATGTCCTACGCAGATCCAAAAAACCAGTCTTTCTGGTAGCTAATAAAGCTGACACAATCCAAAAGGCTCAGATGGCCGGTGAGTTTTATGCATTGGGATTGGGTGAAGTGTATCCTATCTCCTCTCAAACAGGTTCAGGTACAGGAGAACTTCTGGATGAAGTAGTGAAAGACTTTACAGAAGAGGGAATTGAAGATCCAAATGCCGGTATACCTCGAATCTCGATTTTGGGGCGTCCAAATGTTGGTAAATCTTCTTTTTTAAATGCACTTCTTGGCAAAGAACGCAGTATCGTGACCGATATAGCAGGAACAACACGAGATGCTATTGACACTCACTATAAACTGTTTGGCAAAGATTTCATCATTACGGATACTGCGGGTATGCGTCGCAAAGCCAAAGTGAAGGATGATATAGAGTTTTATTCCGTAATGCGCTCCATCAGAGCACTGGAAGACTCTGATATATGTATTATCATGCTGGATGCTACACGTGGTATCGAAAGTCAGGATGTGAACATTATCTGGCTGGCAGAGCGTAGCAGAAAAGGTATCGTAATTATGATGAACAAATGGGATGCATTGGAGAAAGATCATAAAACTGCTGAAAAAGTAAAGAAAGAGATTCTAGAACGGATTGCCCCGCTTGACTATGCCCCTATTTTCTTTACGTCTGTCACAGAAAAACAACGAATTTTCCAAACTATTGAAAAAGCTGTTGAAGTGTATGATAATCGCACACAAAAGATAGCTACCTCTGCCTTAAACAATGCTCTCTTACCAGAAATCGAGCATTATCCGCCTCCTGCGGTTAAGGGTAAATACATCAAAATCAAATATATTACTCAATTACCAACCAAGACTCCAACATTCGCATTTTTCTGTAATTTACCTCAGTACATTCAGAAGCCATACGAACGATTCCTGGAGAATAAGATCAGAGAGCATTTTAGTTTTGAAGGTATTCCAATTAACCTGGTATTCCGGAAGAAATAATATAGAAAGCCCATCCTTTAATCTGAGGATGGGTTTTTGTTTAAAAAGGGAGATTACCTAGATCTACATTTCCTCCAGAGAAAATAATTCCAACCTTTTTCCCTTTAAATAGTTCCGGCTCTTTGAGTAAAGCAGCTAATGGAACCACTCCACTAGGCTCAACAACTACCTTCATACGCTCCCAGACTAATCTCATTGCAGCAATAATTTCTTCGTCTGTAACTGTAATAACACTCTTTACATATCTTTGGATTAATGGAAACGTCTTATCTCCCAGATTAGTCAACAAGCCATCCGCAATTGTTTTGATATAAGGCGCAGATACAATCTTTCCTTCTTGCAAAGACAGATAAGCATCCTGTGCACCTTCAGGTTCTCCCGCTATCACAATTGTCTTTGGAGAAAAATAATGTACACTTAGTGCTGTTCCACTTAATAATCCTCCACCCCCAACAGGTGTTAGTATACTATCCAGATCAGGTATCTCCTCTATCAACTCCTTAGCAGCAGTTGCCTGCCCTGCAATTACATGATAGTTGTTAAATGGATGTACAAATGTAGCTCCTGTACGTTCAACGACCTCATTCAATGCCTCTTCTCTTGCCTGAAGAGTGGGTTTACAAAATATTATTTCAGCTCCATATCCCGCAACTGCCTTTTTCTTGATTTCAGGTGCATTTTCTGGCATCACAATATAGGCTTTGCATCCTACTTCTCTGGCTGCATAAGCAATTGCCTGTGCATGGTTTCCAGAGGAGTGAGTAGCTACCCCCTTTTGCCGCTCTTCTTCACTCAGTTGTAAAACTGCATTCATTCCTCCCCGAATCTTAAATGCACCTATCTTTTGCAGATTTTCGCATTTAAAATAAACTTCGGCCCCTGATATCTCATTAATAGTAAGAGAGGTTAGAACAGGGGTTTTATGTATAAATGGACGGATTCGGGAATGGGCTTCTTCTATAATCTCTCTGGTAGGAATGATAATACTCTCAGATAACATTGTGTCAGGATTTATAAGATTACTAGTTGTAAAAGAAAAAAGTGAACTATACAAATCTAAACTCGCTCTACTATCCTACCCTTTCTTCTGGAAAACATAAACCCTTTTACCTTGTTCATAAAAAGGCATTTCATCAGGTTTGTTTACATTAACAACCTCGTAGAGAGCATAGGAATCTTTCTCTTTGACCAAAAGAAAATCTTCTGTCTTTTCAGCAGTTGATAAAGTAATCAGGTCTTGTTTGTTAAAAAAATTCCGGCAATCACCTGCAATACAAAGCTCATAATGCTGAAAATCTTTCCATCCTGTAATCTTACCATCCTTTTCAAACACTACAGTAGCATCCTCGGGCGCTGTCAGTTTATAATTTCCAGCTACAATATGTTGGTTGGTAACAGGCTGATACAGGAATAAAGATTCAGATATTTCGTTAGAAACATCAACTTTACTGAAAACGACTGTTTTTTGTGCACTGATATTCTTATAACTTAGTACATGTCCTTGAGTGGAAAGAACAAAATTGGTAAGAGAATCCTGATTAAACTTCTCCACTTGTAATATTGTATCATTTAGCCTTTTGAAGCCAAAGCCTACCTCTTCAAATCCATTGGTAAAATAAATAGAATCAACCTCTGGCTTAATATATATTTCTTCCAAACCTTCCTGAATTTCAGATATAGAATGAAACTGTAGAAGCTGATCTATATAGTCTTTAATAATCCAGTGTCCACTAAATGCTTCAGTTACATGATTGGTAGAATCACTTGGAGCAGTTGTTTGGTCAGAAACTGACTGCTTACAACTACTCAGACAAAATACAGCTAATAGGACAGTAAGAAAATAATATGAAAAGAATCGCATAAGAAATAGTAAGTGAGTAGATAAGTGGTTTTTATAGATATTAATACCCTCACTGTCAAAAAGTATACACGAGTTACAACACTAACCACAAAATAGTATCTCATTCACAACCAAACAATTATCTAACTACCATTCTAACATGCACTCCGAACTTCCATGTTAGCAAAAAGTATATAATTTAGTTTTTGTTTCTTTCCTATCGCAAAATGGATATATCGTTTTCCATCCGTCAAAACAAATACTGATTTTTGTTTTTTAGTAAGAAATTTTTCCAGAATAGATTCTCCTTTCAATTTCTCAAATTGATAGGCAGGGTTACTTTTTACGAACTCGCCTAATTTATCTTCCACTTGCTTTGACTCATCGCCAAGTTTAATACCTAAAAAACTGGCATAATCAGCACTTTCCGCTCCTTCTGCTAACTGTATTCCATATACCCGACATGATGCACTTAGATTTGCCTTCTGAGTATAATCATCTCCCAAAGCAAAAATTCGGCAATTTTGCCCCTCCAGATTCCAGAAATGCAACTGTCCGACAGGACACAGAGAGTCTGAATCTGCAAAAGTAGAGTCAGGTTGGTCTAACCTGGTGACAAAATTTTGGATGGAAAGATCTTTTATAGACTTTGCGGGTTGAAAATTGGTAATCCCAGAAAAGTTTTCCAGTTGATTAGTACTTCTATTCACAGAAGTTTCAGATTGCTTATCTGCTGCTTCTTTATCTACATTGCTGTTATTCTCTTCAGAAGTTTGGGCAGTATCAGACAAAATATCAGTTGTTGACTCACTGCTTTTCTGCTCTTTGGAAGCACAAGCTGATAAAAAAAGGAAAATAAGAAAGATGCTAACTATTCGCATAAAATATAGAGATAAAAATAGAAGTACGATTGCTGATCTGAAAGTACTATCAAATCAACAATCGTACCTCTGAAAATACAATTAAAGATGTTATCCAGCCATTGCAGATAGCAAGTCTGCCTGGGTAATAATGTGAACACGATTTAATTCATCGCGTACCAATAAGGCTTTATTTTCTTTATCAATCAATGATGATAGTACATCCAATGTATTGTCTAATCCCACAAATTTGAAAGGGGGGTCCATCAGTTCACTTACTGGAGAATCCCGAATCTCCGGTTTTTCGATAAGTTGACCCAATATTTTTGAGTCTGTAAGGCTTCCAACAATCTGTTCACCATCAGTAACAGGAATCTGAGAGATACCTTCTTTGGTTAGTAGACGAACAGCATCATTTACTTTCATAACAGTATCTACTGTTAGCAGTCGATCAGAAATATTTCGGGAATGAACAATATCACGAGCAGTTGCAAAGTCGCGTGCTTCCAGAAACCCGTGATCTTTCATCCAGGTATCATTATATATCTTATTCAGATAACGTGTTCCATGATCTGGTAATATAATCACCATTACATCTTCCTCTTTCATATGCTCACGGGCATATTCCAAAGCCCCATACACAGCCGATCCGCATGACCATCCTACAAACATACCCTCTTCCCGTGCCAACCGACGAGTCATGACAGCAGCATCTTTATCTGTGACCTTAATAAAATGATCAATAAGTGAAAAATCAACATTTTTCGGAAGAATGTCTTCTCCAATACCTTCAGTCAGGTAGGGATAAATCTCATTCTCATCAAAAACCCCTGTCTCTTTGTATTTTTTAAATACGGAACCATAGGTGTCAATTCCTACATTTACCACATTAGGATTCTGTTCTTTCAGATATTTGCCTGCACCACAAATAGTACCACCAGTTCCTACGCCACAGGCATAGTGTGTAACTTTTCCTTCTGTCTGTGACCAAATCTCCGGACCAGTGGTTTCATAATGTGCAGCCGCATTGGATAAATTGTCGTACTGATTCGGGTAAAAAGAATTAGGAATTTCCTGATTCAAACGACGGGCTACTGAATAATAACTGCGGGGGTCTTCTGGTGCCACGTTGGTAGGGCAAACAATTACTTCAGCTCCTACAGCACGGAGAATATTAATCTTTTCCTGTGATTGCTTATCTGAAACCGTGAAAATACACTTATATCCTTTGGCAATAGCAGTAAGAGCTAATCCCATACCAGTATTTCCGGAAGTACCTTCAATGATAGTTCCTCCTGGTCTCAGGATACCTGCTTTTTCTGCATCTTCAATCATCTTGATCCCAATCCTGTCTTTTACAGAATTACCAGGATTGAAATATTCTACTTTTGCCAAAATGGTTCCTTTAATCCCTTTGGTCACCTTATTCAATTTTACTAATGGAGTATCTCCAATAGTATCCACAATAGAATTATAATATTGCATAGAGGTAATATACTATGGGTTTGTTATCAATACAGATAGCTGTGAGCTTGCTCAAAAATAGTAGTCTTTTCTGAAAAACAGGTAGGTTATAATGTATTCTTTTACAGTAATTTTTAAAGCATGACTGTAGGTCTATTCAGAAAAATAACCTTAACCAATAAAGAAAACAGGACGTTAGTGTGCGAGATAATTTTTACTAAAAAAATAAGAGTCCAGAGCATACTTATGTAACACTATACTTTGGACTCCCACAAAAGATTTACACGCCAGATTCAAAAATATGCTCCATTACATAGGCATACATTCCAAAGGATGCTGCCGATTCGCGTAATTGGGAAGTCATTATCTTCAGGTGATCTCTGAATTCTGCCAGACAATATTTATTAATGGCTTGCTCAATAGGAATTGTAATGAATTTACCAGCTCTGGCTAGCAAACCATCCACAATGATAAGTTCCGGGTTGAATAAATGCACTGCAATAGATAGAGCCTTTCCCAACTCTGTACCTATCTCCTGAAAAAGATCTATACAAAGTTCATCGCCCTGGTGGGTAGCTGCAATAATCAAATCTTCTGTAATCGTATCTTTTTCTCCGTTGGAAAGCTGAAGAATTTTTGAAACTCTGCCTTTAGCAATTTCTTCCTTCACTCTGCGAATCAATACTTCAGTAGTAGTAACAGTTTCCAGACAACCTGTTTTGCCACACGAACAAAGTTCTCCCATTGGTCGTACCTGAATATGACCTAGCTCCCCTGCAAACCCTGCTGTTCCATTAAAGACCTCTCCTTTCAATAGAATACCTAATCCAACCCCCCAATCTATATTAATAGCCAATACATCATTGTAATCCTTAGCCAATCCAAAACGCTTTTCACCAAAAGCAATCGCTTTTGCATCATTCAATGTAAAGGCAGGCACATCAAGGTATTTTTCAATAAGGGCATTTAAGGGCTTGTCTTCCTTGTTTTTGTGTGTGTAATTATACCCTGTATTCTTATCGATCAAACCTGGCATACATATGCCAACTCCAATAATACGACTACTATCAATTTTTTCTTCTTTTAGAAACTCGCGGGTCTTCTCTGCAATAAAGGCAGCATACGAATTGTTGTTTTCCAGCTTGAAGTTGTAATCCTTTTCTGCATACACATCATGATTAAGATTATATAAAACCAACCGACCCTTTACTTTGCTTATGCTCCAGGTAACAACAAAACCATGAGAAGAATTTAAACCATATAATACAGGCTTGCGTCCTGATTTAGAAGACCCTACCCCTACTTCCATTACCCACCCCTCTTCAGCTAACTCATTGAGTAACATAGCTATGGAAGGAGGACTGGAATGAACAATCTTACTTATTTTGATAACAGTACTGGGACCACTGATATAGAGTTCCTTCAACAACAGATGTTTCAATCGGCTCTTTTTTATTTCAACAACCGACTCTTTGATCTCTAACATATTGAAAAATATTTTTTTTCAACAAATATATAAGTATTTGAATACTTTCTATTACAGAATATATAGGTTTAGTAGACTCAATCAATTAAAAAAATTTTTTATTAATTAAATAAAACAATGAAAATTAATTTTTATACTTGTACTTGAGTTATAGAATCGAGCTTTATCTGATTATTTTAAAAAAAATAACATCTCCATGTTAACAGAAACACCCTCCTTTTCAATCATTCAGGAAACTATAGATCAAAGTATCAGCTTTGAAAAAATTCCTACCAATATCTACGCAGACTCGAAGAAAGCGTCTGCCTGGGTAGCGAAGGAAATGGCAAAAGTGATCAACGAAAAAGGCAAAAGAGGAGAAACCTGTGTCTTGGGTTTAGCCACAGGCTCATCTCCAAAAACAGTATATGCGGAACTAATACGCTTGCACAAAAACGAAGGACTTAGCTTTAAACATGTAATCAGCTTTAATCTGGATGAGTACTACCCAATGACTCCAGATTCTATCCATAGTTATCATCGCTTCATGCGGGAAAATCTGTTTGACCATGTGGATATTCTGCCAGGAAATTTCCATATTCCGGATGGGACAATCCCATTAGCTATGCTATCTAACTATTGCAAAGAATACGAACAACGAATCATTGAAGCAGGTGGTATAGATTTTCAATTGCTGGGAATTGGAGGAAATGGACACGTTGCCTTTAACGAACCAGGATCATTACAATCTTCCCGCACACGTTTAATCACCCTAGACCAATCTACACGTGCAGCGGCGGCAACTGAGTTCGGCGGTATTCATTTAGTACCAAAGAAAGCAATCACAATGGGCGTTTCAACGATTATGAATGCTCGCCAAATTGTACTGCTGGCTTGGGGCGAACGTAAAGCACCTGTGATTCAGCAGGCAGTAGAAGGAGTAGTGAGTGAACAAAATCCAGCTTCTTACCTGCAGGCACATCCAAACACTCGTTTTGTGATTGATGAAAGAGCTGCTGCCGAACTTACCCGTATCAAAACTCCATGGTTGGTAGATGATGTGACATGGAATGATTCCATGACTAAAAAAGCAGTTACTCATCTTGCGTTGAAACTGGAAAAACCTATTCTGAAATTAACCAACCGGGATTATAATGACAATGGGTTGAGTGATTTGCTGGTACAGTATGGTAGTGCCTATGATATAAACATAAAAGTTTTCAATAAACTTCAGCGTACGATTACAGGATGGCCAGGTGGAAAACCGAACGTAGATGATACCAACCGCCCGGAAAGAGCCAATCCTGTTCGCAAACGTGTTTTGATTTTCAGTCCACACCCTGATGATGATATTATCTCTATGGGTGGTACTTTTCAACGCTTGGTAGATCAGGGACATGATGTACATGTTGCTTATCAGACATCTGGTAATATTGCTGTGGCAGATGATGAAGCTCGTCGTTTTATGGAGTTTGTAGTTGACTTCAACAATGCATTCGCTATTCAGTCTGATCAGGCATCGGATATGCTGAAGGAAACTGATACATTCCTGCAACAGGCACATGAAATGGACACAGCTTCGCTTCGCCATGTAAAAGGTCTGATCAGAAGAGGTGAAGCAAAAGCAACCTGTCGCTTTGTAGGTATTCCTCCGGAAAACGCACATTTTCTGGATCTGCCTTTCTATGAAACAGGACTTGTACAGAAAAATCCACTGGGAGAAGCTGATATTCAGATTGTGATGGATATCATTCGCCAGGTACAACCTCATCAGATTTACGCAGCTGGAGATTTAGCCGATCCACATGGTACTCACAAAGTTTGTCTGGATGCTATCATAGAAGCAGTAAACAGATTGAAAAGCGAAGATTTCATGAAAGATTGTTGGGTATGGTTGTATCGTGGAGCCTGGGCTGAGTGGGACATCCATGAAATAGAAATGGCAGTACCCATGAGTCCGGATCAGGTTATGAAAAAACGGTTTGGTATCTTTAAACATCAATCACAAAAAGATGGTGTAGTATTCCAGGGATCTGATGATCGTGAATTCTGGCAAAGAGCTGAAGAAAGAAACCGTGGAACAGCCGATTTATACAACCAACTTGGCTTGGCTGAGTACGAAGCAATGGAAGCTTTTGTCCGCTGGAAATTTTAAATAAATACTGTAAAATTAAAATCTCTAACCCCGATAAGAGTACCCCAATATACCTCTTATCGGGGTTATTCTTTCCCTAAAACAGACTTCTGGCTACTAAATGAGTCAGAGCAGAGAGTAAATCTGTTTATCTAAAAAAAGGTTCTCAACTTAATCTAAAACTATTATCTATTAAGCACATTATTTTCTATAGCGTTATAATCTCAGTGTATTTCAATAAAATTCCAAACCTGAAATTATTCTATCAAAAGCCTTTCTTATACTCTCCAAAATCCAGAAAATACAGTATGCTATATAATACCTCTGTTAAATAATGGAAAGGAAATATAAACTTTACATGAAGCAAGTTGACTAGTTCAACTTACTCCATATATTTTAATCTAAATATCGTAAGCAAGAGTATATTTTATTTCATTCAGTACAAAAGAGCTGTTTAGATTACCAATATTTTCAATAGTAGATAATTTATTGCGAACAAAGTCGTGATATTCACTCATATTCTTGACAGTCACCTTAAGCAGGAAATCAGTAGCGCCTGCAACATGATAACATTCCTGTACCTCATTGAATTGTTGAATCTCTTTTTCAAATTGTTCCACATTATCTTTTGTATGATGACGCAAAGAGACACTACAGAAAGAAGTTAACGTTTTGCCAATCTTCTCTTTATCCAGTAAAGTAATGTATTTCTTGATATATCCCTGATTTTCTAAACGTTTGATCCGCTCATATACAGGAGTAATGGTCATACCTAATCGGGCAGCGATTTCCTTATTGGTATAATGGGCGTTTTCCTGAAGCAGCCGCAGGATTGTAACGTCAAGATCATCTAATTCCTCCATAAAAAGAAAATTTTTCTAAAAAAACAGTTTACAAGTTACATTAAAAATAAAATATTACTATTAAATAAACTAAAATAAGTTTTATTTACCAAAAATTAAAATACTATTGGAAATAATTACTACATTCTTTAGTTTTGTCATAATAAAAGACCAATACTTCATCAACAAATATTATAGTATCAACAAACTAAAACGAAATACTTCGGAGGCTACAATCTCCGAAGTATTATTTTTAATATCATACTTTTTGTAAAAAATTATTTTGTAAAAGGAGCTTTTGACCGTTTTTCCTTCAAATATACGATGGTCCAAACAATCAATTACAATTTTTAAAAAGAAAGTAGACGAGTAATCAAGAATATTGATACAGATAAATAGAAAATACTTCATCAACAAATTAAAATTCCTCTTCAATTATGATTATTGGTGTTCCTAAGGAAATTAAAACCAATGAAAACCGTGTAGCAGTTACACCAGCAGGTGTAGCCGAACTAAAAAAACACGGACATCAGGTATATGTTCAGGCTGGCGCAGGAGAAGGCAGTGGGTTTGCCGATAAAACGTATATTCAGGCTGGGGCAGAAATTCTACCAACCATTGAAGCAACGTATGGTATTGCGGAGATGATAATAAAGGTAAAAGAACCTATTGCTAGCGAGTACGGACTTATCAAAGAAAATCAACTGGTATTCACTTACTTCCACTTTGCATCTTCTGAAGAACTGACTCACGCTATGATCAAAAGCAAGGCAATATGTCTGGCTTACGAAACAGTAGAAAAATCAGATAGAAGTCTTCCTTTGCTGGTTCCTATGTCAGAAGTGGCAGGACGGATGTCTATTCAGGCAGGAGCTAAATACCTTGAAAAAACGCACAAAGGCCGTGGTATCCTTCTGGGGGGTGTAGCAGGTGTAAAGCCAGCGAATGTATTGGTATTAGGAGGAGGAATTGTAGGAACACAGGCAGCAAAAATGGCTGCGGGTCTTGGAGCCAATGTAACGATTATGGATATTAGCCTGGCGCGTTTGCGTTATCTAGAAGATATTATGCCTACCAATGTAGACACGCTGGTTTCCAATGAGTATAATATCCGGGAGATGATACAAAACGCCGATCTAATTATTGGTGGAGTATTGATTCCTGGAGCAAAAGCACCTCGTCTTATCACACGTGATATGCTTTCCAGTATGAAGCCGGGTACTGTAATGGTAGATGTTGCGATTGATCAGGGTGGATGTTTTGAAACCAGTAAACCAACTACTCACGCAGATCCTGTTTATATTATAGATGATGTAGTACATTACTGTGTAGCCAATATGCCTGGAGCGGTGCCATATACATCTACATTAGCACTAACGAACTCTACTCTTCCTTATGCACTTCAACTTGCCAATAAAGGCTGGAAAAAAGCATGTCGTGAAAATCACGAGTTACAACTTGGACTAAATGTTATACAGGGAGACATAGTATATAAAGGTGTAGCAGAAGCATGGAATCTGCCATTGGTTGATGTTAACAATTACCTGGAGCTGGAAACAGTGCATTAATAATATTTCATATAAAAACAAACAACCCTGTAAAGATCTTTACAGGGTTGTTTGTTTTTATGTAAGTCATTTTTTCAGATAAGTTGGTAGTCAGTAGTATACTCGGATACTCCTATATTATTCTGCTACATAGATTCAAAAATTTTTGAGACGTAATGAAAAGTAGTAAATCACAAGAAAGATAAAACTGCCCAAATTCTCATAAGTAAATTTTGAATAAGAAAAATACAAAGACAGATGTATAAAAGGAGTCTATAACTTTTATATGATTATTACATAACCTATTGATTATCAAAACTAAAAACAGGCATTCGGTAACTAGAAAAATCAAAGCCTGACACTAACTATCTGAAAATCAAAAAAACTAGGAAAAGGTAAATGACGGAACTTTATCCTGCCCATTCAGATATATTAAAAGTAAACAGGTGCATGGGAGGCAGGTGTGAGTTTTTTTCAAAAAAAAACATCTTTTGTAAAGACTCCTACCTGTTTGCATCCAAATAAATATTAATCATACATGAACTAGAAAATACATATTTCTTTCTCACAGATAATTACTGCATCTTTATACTCCAATCGATAGAAGTTCCTGTTAAAGCATTGCCTATGAAATATTTATACCCAGCTTTTTTCAGGTCATCTTTGCTTTGTGCATTTGCAGCAGCTATTAGTACGGAAGGAATATCTTATCCAAAACTATCTGCAGCCCAAATGCAGGAAAGAGTGGAAACACTCCAGGCAGAGAACCAGATTCAAAGAATGTATATTACACTATTAATTATCGTAAGCATTATATTGACTATCCTTGTTGCTGTTGTCATATGGAGCCGAAAAAATATACAAGGCAATATGCATCTCGAAATAGAGAAAAAGCGACAGGAATTATTCGATATCCAGAATCAGGTTCAACAAGCCAATGAAGAGCTACGGGTTATCAATACGAATCTGGAAGCTATTGTGGAGGAGAGAACACTTAAACTAAGTAAGGTTAATCGGGAACTTGACATGTTCCTATATCGTGCCTCACATGATTTACGCCGTCCAATCACAACCCTGATGGGATTGGTTGAAGTATCAAAGCTTGGCTTTGATGAAGCATCAGGAAGAATGCTTTTTGAAAAGATCAATGACACTGCTATCAATATGGATAGTATGCTGGAGAAATTCTCAATGATCAATACGATCAATCATGACGAATATGAATGTGGGGAAGTTGATTTTGAAGATGTAGTGTGTCAGGTACAGCAATCTTCGATTATAAGTACTTACGCATCCAAAATTCAGTTTGATATAGATATAGAAAAAAATATCCGCCTCATATCTGAGCCCCGGCTTATTACATTTATTCTAAAAAACCTGATAGCAAACTCTGTTATTTTTCATTGTCGGACCAATCGTCAACCAGTAGTCAGATTAACAATCAAACAAATACAGGATTCCATAGCTATTGAATTGTATGATAATGGCATAGGAATTTCCAAAAGCATGCTTCCTGAAATTTTCCATTTATTCTATCGTGGTTCGGAAGTTTCCAAAGGAAATGGTTTAGGGTTATATGTTGTACAAAAGGCTATTGAAAAACTTAACGGACAGATTCAGGTAGAGAGTGAAGAAAATCAATGGACGAGTGTACACATAGTATTACCTCCTATGGAAGCCAAAACTATCGTGCTGTCATCAACAGGAACAACAACTTCATCTGCTATTGCATAAATTTTGACAGGAAGCAGACAGATTAGCAGTAATTGTCTACTTCCTATCCCTTTCATTAGACATTTTAAGATGTATTCTTAAAATTACTCCTCATTCAGCTACATTCTTAGTACTTATTAGTAGCTTTGCACCAAAAAAAGGAGCAGCGACCAACGATTATTCCTAATCTTTTGTTGTAGCTTTAGTTTACCTAGTCTTATTTTTGAGTAGAAATTTCCGTTATTATGAAACCAGATTCCATGCGGACTATCGACAGGTGGGCAGGTGTTCCTCTCACATTTCTGTTTTCGATAGTTTTATTTTTCACAGCTATTTTTCGAAAGCGCTCGGCAAAACCCAATCTTCATCATACATTATTCATTGAGCTTTCAGAAATGGGGAGTGCAATTATTGCAGATCCAGCTATGCGCAAGTTGAAAGCAGAAGGCAATGCTGAACTATACTTTGCAATCTTTAAATCCAATAAAAAAAGTCTTGATCTGCTAAAAACTATTCCAAGTGAAAATATATTTGGTATGCGATCTGAGAACATCTGGGTTTTAGCTGTAGATGTCATTAAATTTATATTCTGGTGCCGAAGCAAAAAAATCAACACAGTAATAGATCTTGAGTTATTTTCTCGATTTACGGCCTTATTAACAGCCTTGAGTGGGGCTAGTACCCGCATTGGATTTGGTAGCATACATGATGAAGGCCTATATCGTGGTAAGATTATTACCCATCCGGTTCGTTATAATGCACACGTTCATATATCCGTTAACTTCATTTCCCTCATTAACACAGCCTTAGGTTTTCATAATACGCCTTATCCTACACATCCCATTGACTTTCAGAGCATAAAGCTGGAAAAAGCTATCATCGACTCTAAAGATCAGCAAGAAGTACTGCAAAAGATAAAGAATTTATATCCACAACTTGGCCAACAAAAAATATTTCTTCTTAATGTGAATGCATCGGATCTCCTTCCTCAACGAAAGTGGTTACCTGAACGTTTTGCAGAGATTGGCCGTAACTTTCTGGAAAATAACCCGGATTGGATTATTCTTGCTACTGGGGCTCCTAATGAATATGAGTATGTAAAGAATGTAGTTGATATGATTAATGACTCCGGCTGTATCAATACAGCCGGAGCATTTAAATTTGAAGAATTAGTTCCTCTCTACAGTATTTCATCATTAATGTTAACAAATGATTCAGGTCCTGCCCATTTTGCATCTGTAACCAATTTGAAAACATTTGTTATTTTTGGTCCTGAAACACCTAATCTGTATCTTCCATTAGGTGGTAATGCTGAACCTATTTACCTAGGGCTTCCCTGCTCCCCCTGTGTAAGTGCAGCCAATCACCGAAAAACTACTTGTATTACAAGACCCTGTATAACAGGTATCAGTACCGCTATGGTACAGCAAAAAATTGATTCTTTTGTTCAATCCACATTTCCTGTATATATCAAAGCCACCTGAGTATAACAAAGGCATTATTCAAAAACCAACCTTGAATAATGCCTTTGTTATACCATAGTTCAGACTACCTACCTAATTTTATATGGGTAACCAAACCACACCTCTCCTACTCCCAGCCGAAAGCTCAATCAACCAATTTCTATTTATTGCACTTTGTAGCCTTATAGGGCTATTATATATTGCAGGATTACCCATCTACTTAATGGAGCCAGATGCAGCTGTGTATGCAATCTTGTCTAAAAATATGGTACAAAGTAGCAATTATTGGGACTTATATCTATATGACAAAGACTGGCTTGATAAACCTCACTTTCCCTTCTGGATTACTGCATTCAGCTTCCTTCTTTTTGGGGTTAATACAATAGCCTATAAACTACCCGCTTTACTGTTTATCCTGTTAGCTGCTTATTATACTTATCGTTTTGCAAAAGAATTGTATTCCACAGAAGTTGCGCGCCTGTCTGTGCTGATTTTGCTTACCGCTCTTCATCTGGTTATGTCTAATAGTGATGTAAGGGCAGAACCCTATCTGACTGGACTGGTCATTGCCTCGACCTATCACCTCTATCGATTACAACACCAATTTACATGGGGTCACCTGTTCTGGGGGGCACTCTATGCGGCTTGTGCCATTATGACCAAAGGTATCTTTACGATTGTTCCTATCGGTGGAGCGATTTTTATTGAGTTGCTGATAAAAAGACAGTGGAAGGATATGTTTCACTGGAAATGGTTGCTTGTTGGTATAATTACTTTGTTATTTACAGCACCTGAACTATATAGTTTATATCATCAGTTTGACATGCATCCGGAGAAAGAAGTCTTTGGTGAAACACATGTTTCAGGTATTCGTTTTTTCTTTTGGGATAGCCAGTTTGGCCGGTTCTTTAATACAGGCCCTATCAAAGGACAAGGAGATAAGTTCTTCTTTCTCCATACACTTTTATGGGCATTTTTGCCTTGGGGACTACTAATGTATTATGCTTTAATCAAACAGGTAAAGGAAAATATACAAAGGGTGCAGCAGGAGTTTTATACTATAGGAGGTGCATTTATTACTATTCTGCTATTTTCATTGTCACAATTTCAGTTACCTCATTATACAAACATTATTTTTCCATTCCTGGCTATCTTTACAGCCAAAGAAATAGTAATTATTGGCACCACCAGGAAAGGAGAATTATTCTATACATCTACTCAATACTTCACCATAGGAGTTTTACTTTTTGCTCCAGTACTACTCCATTATTTTTTCAGGCCAGAAACGATATCTTTCTGGTTTGTTTTGGCTGCTATATCTCTTATTGGCATTTTTGTATATCTGATTAGATCCACAATCCATTCCTGGTTAAAAGTATTTTACTATACATGCTTATCCTGTTTATTCTTTACCTTTTATCTCAATCTGATTTTCTACCCGACTGTCCTCCAATATCAGGCGTCTAGTGAAGCTGCATTTTATGCGAATAAATATTATCCCAATACACCTACTGCTGTCTTTGGAGACTTACGTACCCTTAGCTTTGACTTTTATGCTCACCAACATGTAAAGTGGTATTTTACACTGGATGAATTTAAACAGGTATATTCTACTAAACCAATGATTGTTTATACAACAATGGAAAAGCTACAGGAGCTGAAAAATGCAAATATTCCTTACCAGTTAGTAAAAGAATTTAAAGGTGTGCATGTAACTACACTTGCAGGTGAATTTATCAATCATGAAACACGTTCACAATCCCTTGAGACTTCTGTCTTAGTACTTATATCTCGTTAACATTCAGCTACATTTACTTTCATAACATAGGATTGTTCATTGGTATGATCAATCCTTTTTTTGTACTTTTGCCGACTTTTGTTTCAACTTTATACTTTAGCATATGCCTTATTCTCAAATAGTTGGTGTGGGACATTATGTTCCAGACAATGTGGTTACCAACCATGATCTGGAAAAACTGATGGATACCAGCGATGCTTGGATTCAGGAACGTACTGGCATTAAAGAACGTCGCTTTTTTACCCCTGGCAAGGATACCGTAACCAGTATGGCAACTCAAGCCTCACTGATAGCATTAGAACGCGCTGGAATGAAGCCTTCAGATATTGATTTCATTGTCTTTGCGACCATTACAGCCGATTATTACTTTCCAGGTTGCGGAGTATTATTACAAAGAGAACTCAATATTCCTGGAATTGGCGCACTGGATATCCGCAATCAATGTTCCGGATTTATTTATGCACTATCTGTAGCTGATCAGTTCATCAAAGCTGGCATGTATAAAAATATCCTTGTTGTGGGCTCTGAAATACAATCATCTTTTCTGGAGATGAGCACAGAAGGACGAGGAATAGCGGTTATTTTTGGAGATGGAGCAGGAGCTGTAGTACTTAAAGCAACGGATCACCCTGATCATAAGATTTTATCCACCCACTTACACGCAGATGGTCGGTTTGCAGAGGAACTTATTGTAAAAGATCCGGGAGGTAGCCGTCAGGGACGCTGGATTTCACACGAGATGATAGAGCAGGGTGGAACAACTGTTTATATGAATGGGCAAAACGTATTCAAACATGCAGTTGTTCGCTTTCCGGAAGTCATTAAAGAAGCCTTGGACACCAATGGGTTAGAAACCTCAGATATAGATGTATTAATTCCTCATCAGGCTAATTTGCGGATTACTAAATATGTAGGTGAACAATTAGGTTTACCTGAAGAAAAGATTGTCAGTAATATTCAGAAATATGGTAATACAACAGCCGCATCTATTCCAATTGCCTTAAGTGAAGCATGGGAAGCAGGTCGAATTCAATCAGGCAATCTGGTTTGCATGGCAGCTTTCGGTAGTGGTTTTACCTGGGCGTCTGCACTTATTCGCTGGTAATTTTTCTAAAACAAAAATTCCTGTTTCAGGAAAGTCACTTCAAGAGAAGCACTTCACACTGAAACAGGAATTTTCTCAATCAATAACAGTGATTAATGATGATGCCCACCAGGACCATGAACATGACGGTGAGTCAGTTCTTCCAGAGTAGCCTCACGGATATTGACCACTTTTCCAGTAAAATGCATATTCAGACCCGCTAATGGATGGTTGAAGTCCATTAGGATTGAATCATCAGCAACTTCAAGTACACGTCCCTGCATCTGATTGCCATCCTGATCCATCATAGGAAGTGTATTTCCTTCTTTTACCATTTCAGTATCAACTTTACCATCTACCTCGAAAATATGAATAGGCAGGCGCACAACGGCTTCTTCATCCACTTCACCATATCCTTCAGTTGGCTGAAGTGAAAAATCGAATGTATCTCCTTGCGTTAAGCCTTCCAAATTCTTCTCGAATTTCTCCAGCATATTACCAATACCATAGAGAAACACTAGTGGCTGATCTGCTTCTACTCTTTCTACTAACTCAGGCTCACTACCATCTGTATCGGTTACATGCAGTTCATATGTCAATGACACTACTGTTCTAGGTTCTACTTTCATGAAATAATTGATTTAGGTTTAATAAAACAGATATTCTTTTATGAATATATGAGAAAAGTCTTTAAAAATATCAAATAAAATACTGTACCAGAGGTATATGCAAATAACAGTTAAACGGAAAAGACTGTAACTGTAGACGTACGAAAAGAGGTTTACACAAACGATTTTTCAGGTGTTTTTCAGCAATTTTCTGCTTATCTGGCGTCCAGGTATGCAAAGGAAATAATTTTTATAAAGGAAACCAATGCTTTTACATATTTTCTGGCCAAACAATCTATTGTGCATGTCAAACCTTACTTCTGCATTCCAGATATCCAGTAGGAGTAATTTTATTCTTTGTTATCTTAGCCCAACCTTATTGCAGTATAATTTTCAGAGGAATGAACTGGTTACAAATTATTACCTATGCAGGTACGTTCATATTTGCCGTAACAGGAGCCTTGAAAGCTCGTACACACTTAATGGACATTTTTGGAGGAGCCGTATTGGCATTTGTAACTGCCTACGGGGGTGGTACTTTACGAGATATTCTCTTAGGAGTTAAACCCGTAAATTGGGTAAATGACAACATTGCACTAGGTTTGGTTATTAGTGCTCTTATCAGTGTATTCCTATTCAAAGAAAATCTAAAACGTTTTAATCGGATTATCTTTTTTACAGATGCAATTGGACTAGGATTATTTACAGCGTCTGGAATCAAGATAAGTCTGCAAAATGGAATCTCACCTACCTATGCAATTATTATGGGGGTAATCAGCTCTACTTTTGGTGGACTACTGGCAGATATTTTATGTAATGAGATACCAGCCTTATTACGAAAAGGCGAACTGTATGCAACAGCTTCTCTGATTGGAGGAATTGTATTCATTAGTCTGAAACATAATGGTATAAATGACAGCACGAATCTGTTGGTGTGTGTTGTGCTTGTTGTAAGCATCCGGATTCTTGCCAAACGAAAAAAACTGTATCTGCCAGAAATATAACTTCTTTGTTAATTAATCAGATTTCAACTCTTCTTCCTTCATAAATCTACAAATTACCTCCAATAGCAGAAAAATCCATTTATTTTTTATATTTACCCAAATCTTACTAACAATCTAACCCAACAACTATATGAAATCAGTTCTTCTTACTTTCCTTGTATGTGTTACATTAGTAGTCTCTACCCAAACATATGCTCAGGAAAAACCCAAATTATACAATCCAGAAGCGAATGCCCAGACAGAAATACAGAATGCAGTAAAAAAAGCTCAAGCAGAAGGCAAACACGTATTTTTACAAATCGGAGGAAACTGGTGTTCCTGGTGTTTAAAATTCAATAAATTTAGTACAACTGACACACAGTTGGATTCTTTATTTAAAGCCTCCTATGTCATTGTTCATGTAAATTACAGCAAAGAGAATCAGAACCTTCCTACATTAGAAAAACTGAGCTACCCACAACGTTTTGGATTTCCGGTATTTGTGATTTTGAATGACAAAGGAGATAGAATACATACACAAAATTCTGCCTACCTGGAAAAAGGAGATGGTTATGATAAAGAAAAAGTATTTGATTTCCTGAGCCAATGGACCAAAGCCTCTCTCGACCCTAAGCATTATCAGAAAAAAGCGAACTAGGTATTTTCAGAAGAATGCTACTTTCTAATCGGAAGTAGCGTTTTCTTTTACAAAGACATTTCTATTTCTCGTTTACAATTTTTTAAAGCAGCTTGTGTACAATATGTTTGATAGGGAATTGCCAAAACAGGACCTACTAACCTGATAAACCAGTTTCCGGGAGCTGAGAAAGTATGGATTCTAAAGACTAAACCTTTATTGGTTTGCTCAATAGTAAATGTAGAAATTCCTTTCTCTCCATGTCCTGCTAACGTCTCATAACTGAAGCCTTTCCGCGATGAGGTATTGATGATTTCTTTTATTCTTACTCCAAATATCATTTTCTGCGAAAACGACTTTACTGGTGGTAAAAATACTTGTTGTACAATGGTATCACCTGTACGCATACTTCTACCCTCAGCTTCCCATTGTCCAAAAGCTATCAATATATTTTCAGGAAATACTTTATAGGAAAACAAAGTCTGTAGATTCAGGTCCTCTATATTCCTATCTACGGTAAGGACAATTTCCGAGACTTTTTCTACCAGTCTAGTCCTATCATAAGGCATTACTGAGACCCTTTTGAATGTCTCCAATAATACAGGAAAGTTCTTTTGCTGATTTTTCAGGTAGATAAGCATTCAGACTAAAAGTATTGATCATTATATAGAAATTCAGATAGAACAATCCAGAATCAATCAGGGTATAAATCTGTATCCTCCTTTCTAATCCATCCATACAATTGTGTAGGTTGCTCTAAAAACTGAGGAAATTCACTGTTTACTGGCTTGGATTCGGGATTCATAGATACATACAACCATTCTTCGTCCTGATATCTTTTACTACCATATACTATTCCTTTACTCCCTATTGAGTATAAACTTATAGAATTACCTTCATTACCCCAAACTGGATTTTCAAATCCATCAAATGAAGCTGCCTCACACCTCAACTTAGATATTTTTTTCAAAGTGAAAGCAACTGGAGCACTTAGTTTCTGTGTTGGTTTTTCTAGACGATTTAAATAACCTAAAGTATTTACTAACGTCAAAGACACTTTCGAGCTATCAAACTTTATTGTATAAAAATATTCCACGATAGCAGGATCAGTACAACATCCAGGATTTATTATTGAGAATGAAGATAGTTTAGCTTCCTTGAAATTCATTTTAGTAACAACCTGATAACCGGAAAATATCTTTTTAATCCCTAGAGTATCTATCAGAAAAAATTCTGTAAGAAATGGTTCGCCTCCAGATTGTCCTTCATAGATTAGATCCAACTGATTATCTCCATTCAAATCAATAGTATGAAGATATTTAGCCCATTCTTCAAGAGATAAAGTAAGCCCTGTTCTTTTTGTCAGAGAGTCTGCTAGTTGTTGTGCATAGTAAGTAATCAATATTGTATCGCGTATTTTCTCATGGTCTCTAATAGTATTTTTATAGTAGTTATCATCATCATCTGTATATTCAATTGAATCTTGCCAGGCAAAATATCTTTCTATTAGTATAGAATCAGAAACAAGGGTGGTATCTGGACTGGGAGTGCTACTTTCCTTTACAGTTGAATCATTACCACACCCACTTAATAAACTAACAAAAAATACAATAAGAACAGATTTGTACATATACATCTACAAAAACAAACACGCTTTTAAAGGCAAATAAAGAATATCAAAATAGACAAATGCTACTGATTCACGGGTACTCCATTTAGAATATTCCGACTGATCTCTCCAGGCAATACTCGAAAAACAGGAATAGTAATGGCATACTTTTCACATAGTTGTTTGATACGCAGATCAATTTGTTCGGCAGAATAACGTGACGAAAAATGTCCCAGGATTAAGGTCTCAATAGTACTGGAACCTATCATCTCCATTACTTCCTCCAAGGTACTATGTTTATTACTATGGGGACGAATTTTAGCGTCTTCTTCCCCATCCAGAAAAGTTGCTTCATGAATCAGGATCTTTGTGTCTTTCCAGCGTTGGGGATCTTCGACAGGAGTATCACCTGAATAACTTATTAAATTAGTGCGAACTTCCACTGTTGTATTTACTTTTCCCTGTTCTTCTACTATTCGTTTTATCTCCATACCTGAAAGTTTTGCCAGTTCTGGTTTCAGTTTTCGTTTGGTCTGTACAATGTGATAACTCAGACTTTTAATTCCTTTGCCCTGAGTTACTACATGACCATTTTGAATAGGGATAGCTACTATATCCTCACGAATACGAATCTCCACTCCTTCTTTTGTCGGAATCCATTGAGTTCCATTCACATGTGGATCAAATTTCTTTGAGAATGCCTCCAGTGGAGGGAATGAACCACTATTCTGCGGATAATAAATAACAGGATACCCTGGTCTTGCATTTAACTGATTGAGTTGGAGCAAACCCGTTAAATGATCCCGATCTGCATGTGAGATTAAGACATGTTCTATTTTGCGACTCTTTTGCAGCAGCCCTGATGAAACACCATCGCCTGCATCAAATAATATCCCAAGCTCTTCAATAAAATACCAGGTTGAAAAAAGAGCTGTTGAATAGCCCGTAATTGTTAATTGCATTGCTTTTATAAATTGACTATACAAAGTATGGTAATTCTGTCATCATTCCCATACATCTTATTAAAATGAGAGGAAATAAATCATAAAAAAACACCTCAGATTATAGTATTAAAACTATTCTCTGAGGTGTTTAAACATGTATGATCTTGTATTACTACAGATATTTTTCCCGAATAACTTTTATTGTTCCGGCTATATCTTTGGCTTCTATAGGTTCACCGATGGCAGTAAAGGTCCATCTTCCACCAGGAGCACGATTCATTTTAGCCATTACCATAGAGGTAAATCCTTTGAATGAAGAATCACCAGACAAATCATAACTGGCAAATACCTTATTTGGATTATGGTGCTCTCCTTCTATAATCCGAATCTTTGAATACGGAATATCCGAGAAATCCTGTTGCTTGAAGGAGTTCAGGTAAAACACAATGGTATCTACATCTGCAGAAACCTTTTGCAGATCAATGTAAATAACTTCATTGTCTTTGTTATCGGCAGAACTATCCCCTACTCTATCATCACCACTGTGCCGAATCGCTTTATCATTAGACACAAGCTTGCGATAATATACTGTATCCTTTTCTTTCTTTTTAGTATCAAACATGGTCACAGATCCATCCAGATCGACAGATTCTTTGTCGTTGAAAAGGCCAAAGAAAGATTTTTTATTGATTACACCCCAGTCAAGGCCAATACATATATGTTTGAAATCTTCTCCGTTTTTTTCCAGAGAGATTTGTGAGTTCTTCTTTAAATTAATCATTGTACTAAATATAATATGCAAATAAGTAAAGCAGAATTACAACCTCTTATCTTGTATGAAGATCATTACGCAAACATATCGACCAATCCCTGTAACTCATTTTGAGTTCCCTGAGATGCAGCATGAAAGTGCCACTCACCACCAGACTTACGAATGCGACCAAAAACTACTGCATTCTCGCCAGCATGGCTAGCATCCAGGTCGTAACGGGCAATTTCTTTCTGATTATCAACATCTACAATACGGATATAGGCATCTTTCAATAAGCCATAATTATGACGACGGGCGATTGCATCATGAATAGAAACACAAATTACCAGATCTTCAGCAGCAGGATTGATATTTTCCAGATTTACCAGTATTACTTCATCATCGTCATCAGCAGAACCACTCCGGTTATCCCCCAAATGTTGTACAGAGCCATCTGGAGATTTCAGGTTATTGTAAAATACAAAGTATTCATCTGAGATCAGCCTGTTGGTAGCACCCAGTATAAAAACTGAGGCATCCAAATCAAGTGTATACGAAGACATTTCCCAACCCAATCCAACCATAACCTTGTTCAGTTTGGGCATTTGCTTGGTCAGATTAATAGAACCGCCTTTTTTCAGATTGATTGACATAAGTGTTTGAGTTAAGTGAGTGTTTGGATATATATAGTTTTTGCTTTAATGTAATTTGTAATGAAAATAGTATTCCTACTCCTGCCAAATTATATCTGAAATGATTCAGAACAATTTGGCAGGATCGAAAAGTAAACAACCTCTTTATCAGAAATCTGATTACTTTTTATTAAAGAAGTCGTCGATTTTTTTGTTGATGTCTTCCTTAGGAGCAGGCTGAATCTTCAACTGGTTGGTGTTGGTACTCCGGTTTAGCTCATCAAACATTTGCTGAATGTCCACAATTTTCTGTTCTTCTTTCTGCTTGCTCTTCAGCGCCAGTTCTTCTTTCAGCTTATCCAGATCAGATTGTACACTAATGGTATTTTCCAGTGCTTTAAACTCTTTTTCCAACTTATTTTTATCACTATTCAGTTGGGTTAAGCTTTCAGCCTCAGCCTCCATCTGATTGATGGTATTCTCGTATTTCTCAATGTTTGCCAAAGCAGAACCATTTACACCGCTAAGAGATTCCGCGATCTGTTTTTGAGCTTTGGCACTTTCAGCCTTCGCTGTATAGATAGACTGACGAGTCTTTAGCTCTTCCAGTTTAAGTTTGTAATCGTCCAGTTGTTCCTGTAACTGTCCCACTATTTTAGCAGCATTCTCAGCCAAAAGTTTGTATTCAACCTCTTTCTTATCTGCCAGTGCTTTTTGTGTCAACGCTTTTTGAGCCAGATCTTCTTTGCCAGATTGTAGAGCTGCGGCTGCTTTCTGGTACCAGTTCATACTTTCGAGCTTAAACTGATCATGATCTTTCTCCAGCTTTTTCTGATTTGCCATAGCTACTGCCAATGCCTTTGTAGCTTTTCCAATAGCTTGCTCTAACTCTACAGTGGCAAGCTTAATCATCTGCACAGGATCTTCGATGTGATCCAATGCATCATTGGCTTTTGCTTTACCAATATTAAAGAGTCTTTGTAGTAAGGATGACCACATAATTATTCAAATTATATATAGCGAAACTGTTTTTTCAATAGAACAACTCTTGATGGGAAACTTATAGAATTGGTAACCCCATCAAAATGAAAAATAGTATACATACATTATTCACTCATGCTCACCAAGTAACCATAACAACCTATTTATCAACCGCTTGCATCGTTATTCCTTCATCGAAAAATATTTTATTACATGTAGCAAAATGCTGCTTTTCGTAAATTTCCTCAAAAGATAACACTATAGGTATACCAAATATTGTATAAAATACTAGAAAATCGGTTTGAATTTATAGCATTTATTTATACTACCTCTACTCAGAGAAACTCTTTACGAAAATAGTGTAAACTATAAGAAAAGTAAAAGTATATAACTGCGCCTTCTATTACTATCAAATTTCTTAATCGAGTGCTAACATTTTTAAACAGGACGGCCCAGGTATATTGAGTGCAGTATTTGTCTTAGTCAACAATCCTGTTTTACGATCCCTCTTTAGAACAACTACCGAATTAGATATTTCATTCGCAACTAACAGGTATCTTCCAGTAGGATCAATCATAAAGTTTCTGGGATGGTCTCCATAAGTAGACTCATATCCTATACTTGTAAGCTTACCACTTTTCTGATCAATTTTGAAAATAGCAATGGTATTTTCTTTAGCCCGATTGGAAACATATAGGAAATGACCATCTGGAGAAATATGAATGTCTGCACTGGCATAAGGGCTTGGTGTAGCTGCCTCATGAGCAAGGATGCGTTGAATGGAATCAAGCTTTCCATTATTGATATAGGTATAAGCAGCAACCGTTCCACTCAATTCCTCAGCACAATAGGCAAACTTTTTATTGGGATGGAAAACAAAATGTCTTGGGCCACTTCCTGGAACAGCATACGTGGCAGGTGTTGATGCAAACTGTAATGGTTTAGTAACTAAAGCATCAAAAGAAAAACACCGGATCTTATCTGCACCCAAATCAGGCACAAAAACAAACTTTTCATCAGGAGCAAAAACGGTAGCATGAATATGAGACTTATTGTCTCTTTGATTTACAATGGTGCTGTCAGTATAACGAATTATCTGGCCAGCAGGAAGAATACTTCCATCGTTTGCCAGTGGAAATACGGTAATACTGGTTCCTGTATAACTACCACTAATTAACCATTTCCGGCTACTGTGCTCAGCTATATACACAGGATTATCTCCACCGCAAGGTTGTTTATTCACAAATGTAAGTACACCAGTCTGTTTATTAAAAGCGAAACAACTCATATTGCCTGATCCTGATAGTCGGCTTTCAGTACAGGAATACACAAATTTACCATCAGGTGAGACAGTCAGATAGGATGGATTAACAAGTTTCTGTGTATTACTAACTTTGGTTAATGTACCTGCTTTGCTATCAAAACGATATACATGTATTCCATCTCCTCCTGCAGGACCTGTAAATGTTCCTATAAAGAGATAGAAGTTTTGAGCAAATCCGCCGTGTGTTTGTAAAAAAATGATTATAAATACAAGTAGTGGTTTAAATACCCTCATAAAACGACAGAAACAAGTTTTGTGGTTCATTAAACAATTTTTAATCAGACTTCCGG
Source organism: Xanthocytophaga flava (assembly GCF_030068545.1). Taxonomy (NCBI): domain Bacteria; kingdom Pseudomonadati; phylum Bacteroidota; class Cytophagia; order Cytophagales; family Rhodocytophagaceae; genus Xanthocytophaga; species Xanthocytophaga flava. Next base: position 261,854 of record NZ_JASJOR010000010.1, read on the forward strand.
ATTATAAACTCATATTCTACGTCATCACCCATAAGGTCTTGTGTCTTAACAAAACTTAGGCGATTCAGAAGGTGCAATGCTGGATTATTATGTTTGGTTGTAATAGCGATTATTTTCTTTAGTCCCATCTGTTCTTTTCCAAACCCAATAGCTAACTGAAGTGCAGAAGTCATATACCCTTTTCCATAATATGCTGGTCTTAAAATACATCCCAATTCTCCTGTTGCATCTGCAAAACCACGATAATAACCACAGGTTCCTACCAGTATAGTAGTAAGCTTATCAAAAATTCCCCAATGGATAGAAGTACCATCCTGATAATCAACATCAATTTTTTGTAGCATAGCAGACGCTTCTTCTATAGTTGAAGCCCTTTTACCATCGTAAAATGAAATGTCCAGAATATCTTTGATCTCTTCTGATTTAATCTGTCTCAGCAAAATTCTTTCATTACTTACAATAGGATACTCTTTATAAGGTGGCAATTGTAATTCCATTAAACTATGTATATTTTATGTATACAGTTAACTCCTTAGTATTTTCTTCTCATTTTTCAGGTAAAGCAAAGGCTACATAGCTATCTCCTGACTTTGTGTTCATCTTTCCACCACCACAAGCAATTACCACATATTGCTTTCCGTTTACGGCATAGGTACTGGGGGTTGCATATCCCCCTGCAGGAAGTTGAGTCTCCCATACGATCTTACCTGTTTTCTTATCAAAAGCCCTGAATTTTTCATCTTTCGTTGCTGCGATAAAAAGTAATCCCCCTGCGGTTACGACAGGACCTCCATAATTCTCTGTACCTGTAACAGCAATGCCTTTAGTTGTCAAATTCGTATATTCTCCTAAAGGTACTTTCCATAAGTATTCCCCTGTATTCATATCAATAGCATTCAAAGTACCCCAAGGTGGCTTGATTGCAGGATAACCATCCTTGTCTACAAACCGATTGTATCCGGTAATAGTATAGGGTACCCCCAATGTACGCATATCAGCTAATGAGCCCGGTTCTTTCTGTTGGGGAACCTTGTCAAATAAAAAATTCACTAATGCCTCACGTTCTGAATCCTTTAAAGCTGCAAATGCAGGCATAAATCCTTTTCCTGTTTTCAGAAGATTGAGTGCATAAGTCTCTGTACGTCGTTTCTTTACATCTATAAGGGATGGATATACACCATTTCCTTGTCGATTTGCACCATGACAACTGGTACAATTGGTTGCAAACAACTGCTTGGCCTCGCTATGTGGGTCACTGGCATTAACAGTCGGAATATCTATCATTTGCAATATCCAGGGCATCTCATTGGAATTGATGTATAAGATCCCATCAGGATCAGCCGCAGCACCACCCCATTCTGCGCCACCATCAAATCCAGGCAAGATTACAGTACCCTCACGACTGGGTGGAATAAAATTCTCACCTGTTTTAACAGTTTTAAGCTTGGCAATCAACGAATCTTTTTGTGTAGAGAAAGAGTTTACATCTGCGACCTCAAATGATTGTCTGGCAAATGGTTGGGGTTTTACAGGTCTGGGTTGTGTAGGCCAGGCTTTTTCGCCGGGCATAGTAGATTCCTGTACAGGCTTTTCTTCTATTGGAAAGAGAGGTCGTCCGGTTTCCCGTTCAAACAAAAATACAAAACCGGATTTGGTAGTCTGTGCTACAGCATCGATCTTTTTACCATTTTGTGTTACCGTAATCAGGTTGGGTGGTGATGGCAAATCCCGATCCCATATATCATGATGTACAGTCTGAAAATGCCAGATTCTTTTCCCGGTTCTGGCATCCAGGGCAATCAAACAGTTGGCAAATAAATTTTGTCCTTTCCTATTTCCGCCATAAAAATCAAAAGCAGCTGACCCTGTAGGAACAAACACAATTCCTCGCTGTGAATCGACAGCCATACCAGTCCAGCAATTAGCTCCTCCTATCTTTTTCCAGGAGTCCTTATCTTCCCATGTATCATATCCATATTCTCCGGGTTGCGGAATCGTATGAAAAATCCATTCTCGTTTACCAGTCCGAATATTATAGGCTCTTACATGTCCTGGTGCAGCATCAGCTGTTTCAGACAAACGCATACCCATAATCAAAAAGTCTTTGTAGGTTACCCCAGGTGTATTGGAAACAATGAAAAAATCTTTCTTATCATAATCCAGTTCTTTGCGCATATCCACTCGTCCACTATCTCCGAAACTTGCAATAGGTTTACCAGTTCTGGCATCCAAGGAAAATAAAAACGAACCTGCAGTAAATAGGATTCTCTGATCATCATCCGAATCAGACTTCCAGTATGTTACGCCTCTGTTTGTTCCTGCACTTGCATTTTTCCCACCCCAAAAATCAGCCGCACTAAACTTCCAGATTTCCTTTCCTGTAGCGGCATTCAACGCAAACACCTCAATTCGAGGCGAAGTAGCATATAGTATTCCATCTATGATTATCGGATTACATTGTATCTGTGTTTGGTTATTGGTTGTATCCCTTCCTCCAGACTGGTATGTCCAGGCAACCTGCAACTGGTTTACATTTTGTAAATTAATCTGCTCCAGCGTTGAGTAGTGGCTTCTGGCCGCATTTCCAAGATATTCAGGCCAGTCATTACCAGATTGCCCAGGTAGGGAGTCTTTTTGTTGAGTGCAGGAGTTAAATAAAAGAAATAGTAAACTAAGATGGAATAATCGGGAGAGTTGTATCATGGATAAAGTAGGTATACATGTAAATGTAGATATCTATCTCTTCAAAGTAATATAAATTCTTACAAATGTTCAAATATACACCAAGTCTGTTCAAAAAACATCTTCTCCAAAAACAAAACCTTTTATCTTTGCTGCTTCATATTTCTATCCAAACTTTATGAATATACTTGGAGTTATTCCGGCTCGTTATGCATCTACACGTTTTCCTGGAAAAATGCTGGCAGACATTGCTGGTAAATCCATGGTACAACGAGTGTACGAACAAGCTAAAAAAGCAGAATCGTTAGCCAAAGTAATTGTGGCAACAGACAATGAATTGATTTTTAATCATGTACAAGACTTTGGAGGTGAGGTTGTGATGACAGCTGAAGAGCATCCCAGTGGTACGGATCGCTGTTATGAAGCATTTCAGAAAGCTGGTGGACACTATGATTTCGTTGTAAATATTCAGGGGGATGAACCATTTATTCATCCCGCGCAGATTGACACACTTACCTCTGTCCTATCTCCTGAGGCTGAGTTATCTACTTTGATAAAGACCATTGAAGACTATCATACCTTAACAGATATTGGAGAAGCGCATGTTGTAATTAACACTCGTCAGGAGGCTATTTATTTTAGTCGTAGCATTATTCCTTTTGTTCGGGGTGAAGCTACTGAAAACTGGCTTCATAAGCATACATTTTACAAGCACGTGGGGTTGTATGCCTATCGTACTGATATTTTGAAGGCTATTACTCAATTACCTGTATCTTCTTTAGAAAAGGCAGAATCACTGGAACAGTTGCGCTGGATTGAAAATGGCTATCGTATCAAGGTTGCTTTTACAGAAATGGAAAGTGTTTGTATAGAAACGCCCGAAGACCTCGAGCGAGTATTAAAAACACTATAGATTGCGTATGTTTCTCTGGAATAAGTACGCCATTCCAGAGAAACAATATACACTTAACTTTGAAGAGCTTTTTTGTAAGCCTTTAAAACTCTCTCTCTGGCAGATTCATGCTCTACAATAGGAGCAGGATAATTCTCAGTCCCTACCTCAGGCACCCATTTTTTAATGTATGCCTGAGACTTATCAAATTTTTGTGTTTGTAATGCCGGATTAAAAACCCTAAAATATGGAGCAGCATCACATCCACTACCCGCCGCCCATTGCCAATTGCCATTATTACTTGCTAATTCATAATCCAATAACTTACGGGCAAAGTAAGCCTCTCCCCAACGCCAGTCAATCAACAGATGTTTTACTAAGAAGCTAGCTGTAATCATTCGTACCCGGTTGTGCATAAAGCCTGTTTCATTCAATTGTCTCATACCTGCATCTACAATAGGATAACCTGTTTGTCCATCACACCATTTTTGAAATTCTTCAGGATTATTACGCCATTGTATCCGATCATAGGCAGGCTTAAAAGCGTGTTTCTCCACCTGTGGAAAGTTTGCCAATATCATCATAAAAAACTCCCGCCATATTAATTCATTTAACCAGACTTCATTCCATTGTCTGGCTTTTGATACCAGTTGCCGAATACTTACTGTTCCAAACCGCAAATGTATTCCAAGATGTGTGGTTGCGTCCAAAGCTGGATAATCCCTATTTTTTGCATACGAAACCACTGTATGTTCTTCGACTTCAGAAGTAGGAATATACAATGGGGATAGTACAAAACCCATATCTGTTAGAGAGGGTAATGCCTCTACCTTTACAGTATATAAGTTGGTAAAATACTGATTGCAGTTATATGCAGCCAGATCTTTATCTGTCAACTGGCTTTTCCACTTTTTGCTGTAGGGTGTAAATACTGTATAGGGTTCATTTTTTCCATTCAAAACCTCTCTCTTTTCAAAAATCACCTGATCTTTATATGTTCTCAACGGAATATTGTGTATTTTGAGTATGGTCTGTATTTCATCATCCCGCTGTATAGCATAGGTTTCATAATCATGATTGGTATAAACTTCCGCGATATCATAATCATTTACTAACTTTTTCCATATATCAACAGGTTTGCCATAGTAAGCCAGCAATGTACCTCCAACCGCTTCCAGTTCCAATCTCATCTTTTGAATTGCCTCATAAATAAATGTTACACGGGGATCATCCTGATCTTCAAGCTGTGAAAGAATTGTCTGATCAAAAATGAATAATGGCAATACAGGATATTTACTTTGCAGTGCAGCAGAGAAACCGGCATTATCTTCCAGGCGCAGGTCACGCCGAAACCAAAAAAATGCAATTTTCATGTGATAGAATAAAATTATTATCAATGTCCTTGATAGAGTGAGTCAATCGTTCGGACATCAATCAGATTCTATACAAATCAAAAAAGTGGGAAATTGTTTTGATAAATTATCCTCTATGCCAAAAAAGATTGTATTTTCGATGTGACATATTTTTTTACACACATGAAAAGTATTCTACCTGCCTTCATTTTTGCCGAGGTTCATTTCAGCGATATGGCTGGCATGGGCTTCTTTTTTCTGCTACTGGCAGCTTTTATTCTGTTTATAGGTTTGATCTTACTGATACCAAAGCCCAGCAGAAAGGTTGGCAAGATAGTTTGTTTGATAGGGTTGGGATGTTTCCTCGCTGGAGGAACAATGTGTGCTGCCGGATAATTTTTTCAGAAAAGAAGAGTGAGATGAGAAAATACTATCTCACTCTGAAATATTATTCAGCCGCTTGTTGGGTTGTGTCAGCCCGATGTAGATAGAAGTTGGCTCTTTTAGGCCATAGAATTGCCTGCACTACATTTACCCGGCTCAAACTATGATTAGAGGCTCTATTACTTAGAATCACAATGGTGCTGTGATCCCGCTGATTACGCATAAAATAGGATTTAAAACCATGCCACCATCCGGCATGAAATACCAAAGGCTCCCCGCCTGGTGCATAATACGTGCGCCATCCAAATCCATAGTTTGCATACGTTTTAACATCAAAGTGTTTGGGAGTAAAAGCTTCTTCAAGTGTACATGCTTTAAGTATCTTGCCACTATATAAAGCCTGATCCCATTTAAACATATCTTCTACAGTCGAATATACCCCTTTGTCACCTGTCACTCCCTCCAGATAATAGTTATCTGTAACAGGCCGTATATATCTTCCACCCACATATCCGATAGCTGCCTTCGCTACTTTTGCAGAGTCTGTACCATCAAAGATAAAGCTATGAGTCATACCTGCTGGCCCAAAAATATGTTTTGCTACATACTCTTTGAAACGTTCACCTGTGATTTTTTCCACAATAGCTGCCAGTAAAAAATACCCGGTATTGCTGTAGTTAAACTTCTTATTAGGTAGGTAATAGATTCCAGGCTTATGCTTAATAAATAAGTCGATTACTTCTGCATTGGTAAGGGGTTTATTTTTATCCCGAATAATTTTTTCAAAGGCATACATATAATTGGGAAGTCCCGAACGATGAGTCAACATAGACCGAATGGTAATCTCATGATAAGGAAAGTCTGGAAAGAACTTTTGTATAGAGTCTTCATAACTCAGCAAGCCCTTTTCCTGTAACTGCATGATGGCAACAGCAGTAAACTGCTTTGAAACCGATGCTAACTGGAAAGGAGTATTCAGAGCTAGTGTATCATGAGAAGAGAAGTTTTTATACCCAAAAGCTCCCTTGTAGATGGGCTTCCCATATTGAGCGACCAGAACAGTCCCATTGAATCCATGTTTCTGATTCAGATTATGAAAGAAAGTATCCAATTGGGCGGCTTTTATAGCTGAATCTTCCGGGCTAAACAACAAAGAAACGCTATCTACCATCAAGGCATCCTGTCGGGCTTGTTTCTCTTGTGAACGTGACTCACAAGCAGCAAAGGCCATCACACTTACAATTATCCAACACAGGACAAAAACTTTCATTCCTATAACAATACCATAGGATTCTTTTTTTCTACAAAAGCTGGTCATTCTTTAAATCAAATAATTATAACACTAGATTAGTGCATTGTGAAACAATTGCGTAATCTGACTCAGAGATACATGTAGTATTCTATACGAGCAAACGTAAATGAATATACTTTTCTTCTATTATAAAGATATTTTTTTTAGTTTTTTTCACTTAACAGGCTCCAAATCAATATCCTCTATTTTCATCAAGCTTTTTAAAAGAAAAATAGGTTCTTAATTCCTGGTGCATTATCTTCTATTACTAAGTTAAAAACGTACTAATACAAGCCTGTCATTCAACTTCATAAAAGATATAAAGTACAAAAGAATAATTTGTAAAGCTATTTCACAACTTACGCAACAAAAAGGGGCAACATTTTTGTTGCCCCTTTTGAAATTTAATCTATACTATTAAGCAAAAGCTTATTGTACTACAAATTTAAATCGAGTAGATGAAGAACCATCTTTGGCAACCAGAATAGCCACATAGGTACCCGCTGCCAGCCTTTCACTGAAGGTCACTTTTAGTGTACCCTCTGCATTCCAGCTGGTTTGATAACCTATCATTCTTCCTAACATATCATGAATGGAGGCAATCTTTACATCTGTATTGTTGACAGTAAAGTAAATTACATCTCCATTTCCTGGGTTAGGGAATAAAGTAATCTCTCCCAATGCTCCACTTACGCCAAAGTTTACTTTGATCACTTTTGAATAAGTATAGCTTCCATCCTGATCCACCATTTTCAATCGATAGTAGGAAACACCTGTATAAGGTTTGTAATCAATAGACTGATAGGTCTGCAATCCGGAAGAATTACCTGTTGCAGTTACCTGTGTCACCTCTTCGAAGGTTTTGCCATTCTGACTTTTTTCAACTACAAAGTACGATGTATTGAGTTCCGAAGCAGTCTGCCAGTTCAGATTTACCTGCTGCTCCACGGCTTTGCCTGTAAAATCAAGTAAGGTTACCGGAAGAGGATTGTAGTCAATCTGTGTAGCCAGCGTAAATGGACTGAAGCTTTCTACCGGACCAGCAGCATGCACTGTATTATATACGGAAGTTAATGCACCACTCGTATCACTTACAGTGCTCAGTGTAGGATGGTTGGTAAATCCAGTAGCTCCCATATTTTGCCACTTGGAGATTGTTGTATTCCAGTGAGCTACCCGTAAACCCAGATAGTTATTCGGATCTCCGTTGGTTCCTACTCCGCCAGACTCAGGGTTACGCCAAGTCAGAGTTACATATACCTTATCTGTTAGATTTTCCCGGTTAATCATCCAGAATTCTTTCGCACTTGCATTCCGTATGGAACCATTCGGATCTCCCAGTTCAACAGCCACAGGGTTGAAGCCTTCACTATTTGGATTCTTGTAATAAAACTGACTAATAAACGAAGCCAAGCTATTCAGAGGAGTTCCAGAAGAGATACCACTTGGACGGTAGTAAGAATTTGTACCAGCTACGTATCCGATTGGGAAATAGAAAGTACCCGAGGAGATTCTTCCTACTTTTCGTACCGCTCCTATCACGAAACTAATATCACTTGTATTGATTACACTTGCATTATCACGAATAATCAATAACTGACTGGAAGGTGATTGATCAAGTTTTCCCACATTATTACTCAGATCATTACTTCGAACTAATCCTTGCAGGAACTTCATCTGACGAGAAACACCTACATTAGATCCCAGCATCACAGCTATTCCAGGAATGACTGTTGTGTTATTAACTGTCAGGTTATAGAAATCCTGTGTTCCTGCCTCACTTGCATAATTTTGAGCACTTCGGGTAGTGATAGTCTGAGTGGAAGTACCTTCCAGTTCTACTTCACCTGCACGTGCATTAAAATTATTAGCTGGATGATGATACCAGTTTCCTCCCAAGTAGATTTTATAGTTTGAACCACTCATGTCTACCAAATTGGTTACCCCTGAAGCACTAATTGCATTTGCACCACCAATTGTCAAATTCTCTCGTACGCGTGCATTATTGGTAAACGTTTTGGTTACAGAACCTGAAGCAGCAGGGTTGACAAAGGAGATATTTGCATAGTTAGCAGTTGAAGCCTGTGTACTATTGAAAATCCCCTGAACTTGTTGAGCTACACCAGCATTATACACTACAGTCGTGCCCAACTCAAAATTAATGTCATTATCATTTAATGTTAAAAATCCAGTTGGGAAAGTTGTAGCAGTGGCTGCCGTACCCAATGTCAGCCGACTCTCTCCTGTAGCGCCTATTACAGTAGAGTTACTTGTAACAGCCCTTACATAGTTTACAGACTTAGTTGCATTATTCATAGTGAATGTCTGTCCCGCTATACCACTAATTTGTAATCCATTATCAATAAAGTTATTATTTGGATTAACTGTCAGGCTACCACGTACACGTGTTCCTGGTGAGGCAGTACCATTGGACTGCAAGGTTTTACTTACCAGAGAAACGCCAGTGTTACTACCATTTGTTAACACCAGATTGGCATAAGTAGTATTACCAGTACCACCCAAGCCCTGAACAAGTTGAGCATTGGTAGAATTATAAACTACCGTAGTACCTGATTCAAAGTTTATATCTGATGGATAAGTACCTGTTCCATCTCCTGTACGGAATCCTGTAAGACTAGGCGAAGTTACTCCAGGGAATGTTGTTGAAGTAGTACCTGTGCTACTGATCACAAAACGACTTTCACCTGTTATACCTGTAGTAACTCCAGTTTCGGGTATAACCGTTTGTGCCAATGTAGTATTAAACATACTGAACTTACTACCTGAAGTACCCATAATCTGGAATCCACCATCTGCCAATGTATTATTCGGATTTATGGTCAAATTACCACGCACAGTGATGGATCTGCTTTGTACTGTTTTTACCACAGGCCATACAACTGTTGCAGCAGGTGGTACACTGGCAGGGTTTGTCAGAATCAAATTGGCATACGTAGATGCTGGATTTGCATTATTCTGTAAACCGGCTATTTGTTGCGCAACGGCTGCATTATAAACTACGGTTGTTCCCAACTCAAAGTTCACATGATTCGAAGTTAATGTATATCCGGTCGGGAATGTAGTTGCTGTTGTAGATGTCGCATTACCAAGTGTTATCCGGCTTTCTCCTGACGTTCCTGTAGTAGCTACATTCGTTAATGCATCGCCTGTCAAAGGATTTTTTGCTAATGTGGCATTCTGCATAGTAAAATTACCAACCCCTCCCACACCTGCAATTTGGAAAGCATTATCAATCAGGTTATTATTTGGATTGATTATTAACTTACCCCGAATCGTAGCTTTTGCATCCAGTGTTTTGGAAACTACTTTTGGTAAACTAATAACAGGGTTGGTTAATACCAGGTTTCCATATTGCTGAGAAGCAGTACCTGAGCTTAACCCTTTCACAGTTTGTCCTACTCCCGCAAAATATACAATTGTAGTACCTGCATCAAAGTTTATATCCGCATTTACATAATTTGCAGGAAACGTAGTAGGCACGGTTGCATTTCCTAAAACGAGTTGAGATGTACCTGAAACAGTTACGCCAGTTGTTGCATTTTGAACCGTCAGATCCTGAATTGCATCGGATGCAGACATTCTGAAGGTTTTCCCACTAGTCCCTGTAATCTGAAAGCCATTATCAATCAGGTTACTATTTGGATTGATAGTAAGTGTTCCTCGTACTGTTGTGGCAGCAGTAAGGGTTTTATGTACCATTACAGGAGAAGACACTGTTGGATTCTGTATAATCAGGTTACCATATTGTTGAGAGGCAGTAGCAGAACTTAAACCTTTGACAAACTGATTAGCAGCCGCATTGTAAATCACATAGCTATTGGCATCCAGATTCAGATTAGCATTAGTAAAGTTTAATGGAAACTGAGTAGCGGTGTTACCAACGGTTGTCTTACCTGATTTATTGGCATTTGGGTTGTAGCCTGTTCCTGTAGTGGTAGCAACGTCCATTGCTGCAGACCCTAGGGTAAGTATAGCATTAGAACCCATTGTAAGCTTACCTGTAGCAGTTCCTGTAATCTGGAAGCCATTATCAACTAAGTTAATACCCTGCTCTATAGTCAGATCTCCATTGATTTTGATCGGTCCCAATGCCATACGCTTTCTCTGGGAACCACTCATAAGCCCCCCTGTACCATTAGCATTGCGCAAATACAGGTTTCCATAGGCTGAAGGAGTCACACTAATATCCTGGTGTCCATGTGAACTGTAGGACACTGTACTTCCAGTAGTAAGAGCAATATGAGCTGTCGTAAAGTTAGTCGGGAAAAGAGAAGTCAATGGTGCTTCATTACTATAATCAGACCATACTGTAGCATTGCCTATACTTAATACCCCTGAATCATACACATTTAGATTTCCTGTGATATTACCGACAATCTGATACCCATTATCAAACAATCCTCCTTGTGCTACAGTAAGGTTATTGTCGACTTTAATACCACTATCATATGGCTGATTTCTATTATTGTTAGTACCAGGATCATTACTATTACCTCTTTGATTCTGAACAACAACCCATCGGAAACTATTACTAATACTTCCATTATTAATATCTGTTGGATCAGGTTTTGATTCCCGACCAATTACCAAATTCCAGAATGGACTGGTAGCAGCTACGATATTCTGTGCCCCACCTACAGCATTTTGTCCATCAAAAGTTACAGTATTTCCGTTATTATGATAGAACATACTTTGTGGGTTTGGCGCTGTAGAAGGAGCAATAATCCAGTTACCACTCAAGTTTATGTCATTACCATTGGCCTTTAAATCCCCATTGAGTAAAGTAATATTCCCTCTTCTTACCCCTCCCAAATCTGCAGCATTTACAATGATAGGGCTAGTTAACTTATAGGTAGCTTTAACGGAATTTATTTCTATTGGCCCTTTAAATTCCTCTATTTGACCACCACCAGTACCGTCTGCATCTATTGTTTGTTCCACATTTCCTCTTGTAATAGGATATCGGAAAGAAAATAAACCTGTAAATAGATTGTTCATTTTCGGATCGAGCTTCAAACTTCCATGCACCCAAATCTCGTTGGTAGTTGCATCAGTAGTTAAAATAACATCCTGCCGAATATTAGTCTCCCAACTCATATTTGCACAAGTTGCAACAGGAATATCAACAATAACACGATCAAAGTACTTACCACCGCTATAGCCTTTATTACTAAAGGAATCATTATTAAATACTACGTTATTAATACTACCTGGAATACAGCTACTTCCATTAATAATGCTCGATACTGGTATAGCAGGCAGTGGGTCATTTGGATTTGTTGGATTTGGTACTACCGCCCAGTTTTTAGGATTACTCCATTTGCTATCAGTACTTGTATTTTGTGAATTTCCTCCTACCCACACAAACGTTCCATCTGCTGGTACACTGTTAAATGACATGTAAGTAAGTGTACAACTATTCCCCACGTTTGTACTGTTATTCGCTGTAACAGTTTTTGGTCCTGTCACATTCAAATCCCGTGCTAATACATATGACCATGTCTGATTACTGTTAAAAGTAATATCTGCCAAATCTCCCGGAATACTTGCGTTAATAGACCGCCATGTGTTACAAGTTCCTGTAGCTGTAAATAAACCTGTAGTTGTAGAAGTTGCCAGTGAAGTAAACTCAAAAACACAATAATCATTTATGGTTATATTTGAGTATGTATTGGCAGAACTATTATAGAAAGTCGTTTTGGCTTGAGTTTTCAATACTAAGTTACCGGCGAATGTATACGCGCCTGTACCTGGTATAGCTTCACCGGCTATATTTGTTCCGTTTCCACCTACAAACCATCCAATGCTTTCGTTATCAAATGTCATAGTACGTGTAGCAGCCAGAGTAGCAGAACCACTTACTCTGTAAATAACAGAAGCACCATGAAAGTTAACATTTCTATTGAATGTGGTAGGAAGATTATTAGCCCCAAAAACCACTGTAGGAGTAACCCTGTTAACATTCAGACCTGTAATATCTACTACACCATTAAATACGTTGGTTTCTGTAAAGACAAAAGCATTATTGGCATCAGAAGTTTGGGCCACTGTAAAGTTTTGCTGAAACACATTGTCTCCTTCAAATCTAAATCCACAATCACTACCAAATGTTACTGTACTGGTGAAGATGTTATTATTAGGAGCAGGCTGTGAAGACCCTACAATACGACGCTGGTCAGCAGAATTTACACTCAGTCCACTGGCAACCAAAATTGTACCATATGTATGAGGACATGTACCATCAATAAAGAACTGTCCACCATTTACATTGGTTACATTTCTAAACGTAATGCGGTTGGCAATTGAATTAGAAACGTTATAATCAGCCGTATGAATATCTACATCTGTATTTTCCAGTCTTATATTCGGCATTGTGCGTAGCATACTTGCCGAACGTGGAGAACCTGGATTTAGCCCCCATGTCGTGTTGTCACCCAAAAATGCCTCTACCCAACCCGGAACATCGTCAAAAACCAGTAAGGAACTTGCTCCAGGAGTAACAAAAGTAAATTTATCTCCTCTAAAATCGAGTCCGGTAGATAATCCATTGGCACTGCTACCTGTAATATGGATCTCCGAATTCTGAATATCTAATACCCGATCAGCAAATGTACCATTGCTTTTGTTCGCATTTAAGCGTCCACAGCTTACTGAAATATCATTTGTATTCAGTGTACCAGCTTGCAAGCCTAATTCATTTGCAACCGTAAACGGTCCTGAGTCAGAGAGAGTCCATGTCACACCCACACTATTGAATAATGCATAGGGAAGTTTGGCAACAGTACCGGAAGGAATTGTAATAGTTCTTGTTGGTACTGCATTTGTAGCACCATTAGTAGTAAAGTGAACCAATGCATTGGTTCCTGAGCTACTCATAGTCATTCCCGTTGCAAGTGTAAGATCTCCATTGATCTCCAGTTGATTATTACCAAAAGACAATACTGGAGTCATAGGATCAACATCAGGTGTCCATGTCATATTCCGGCAAGTAGCCCATGGTGCTGCTGCTGGAGTTACACTAGCAATCTGATTAGGCCCACTAAATGAGTTAATATCAAACACCACATCATCTGAAGCTGTTGGAATACAAGCTCCTCCTGCACCACCAGAATGGGTTGACCATGATAGTGGACTATTCCAGCTACTTGTACCACCTACCCAATATAAGGTACGATAGCCAACAATACCGTCATTGTAAAGAACATTGACATTATTGGGAGAAGCCGGGGCTGGATTTGCATAAGCATTAACCATTGCTCCTGAAGAAGCATCAATGTCTTGTACCAATACATAATTATTAAAATACTGTACAGAAGGAAAGTTTACATTGGCTCGTGATCCGGCAACAGTAGATTTAACAGTTACAGAAGCACTACACAAAGCTCTGGGGTCCATATTTCCAGAGAATGTGGCCATCATACCACTTTTAAACATCCAGGTTACTCCTGACCCACTCTGACTGTTTATAGTAGCAGAAGCAAAGCTGCTATTACCATTGTTATTCAATGTAAATGTACTGGATGGATTGACAATCACATCCGCAAACGTATTATCTCCTGTTCCCTGAAAAGTAGTATTACTGGTATTACCAATGGTCAATGTAGAAGTAAAATCAGTAGCATTATTAAATACAACATCTACATTGGCATTGTTTGAGGGATTCAGAGAAACTGCACCTGTAAAAGAAGTTGTTCCACTTCCAGAAGCAAATTGTAATTCTGTACCTGTTGTATTCGCTAAGTTGGCAGTAAATGTACTGGCAAATACGTTTGTACCTGTAAATTCGATATCATTAGCCCGACCAGCTCCGGTATTTAAATTAACTGCTCCATTAAATGTATTTGTTCCATTAAAAGTAGCCACTGTACCCGTACGACCAGCAGTAAAAGTTACTGCTGAAAATATATTATCATTTGGAGAAGCAGAGTTACTACCATTGAAAGCAACAACATTGTTATTTCCGTTGATAGTAAAGTTACCATATGTCTTTGGTGCACTACCATTTACTGTAAAATTATGAGCAATTGAACTGCTGAGATTAATAGTTCCAAACGTAATCCGATTGGCAGTATTGGAAGTATTGATGGTAATATCAGTAGGATTCGTAATTGTTAAGTTTGGTAATGTTTTGCTTTGAGATCCAGTTTCTACAACTATCGATCCGTTACCAGATAATGTAATAGTAGAAGTTCCGGGATTCAATGTAAAGTTTGAGGTATTACCTTGCAGATCCAGAACCGTTCCGGTACCACTTATTATGTGTCCTGTTGAGCTTCCCAGATTCAGAGAACGTGTCAGATCAGATGCATTGTTTACTGTCAATGTACCTGTAGTGATACTTCTTGAGGTTGCATCTAATACTCCAGCAACCAGATTTAAAGTATTCACTACAATAAAATTATTCGTATTCAAAGCCCAGCCACCACCTTGTCCATTAAAATCAACATTTGCGAATGTTTTTCCACCTGAATTAATAGTTCTCCCAGTAGATGTGGCAACAAAAACTACTTTCCCAAGGAAGGTGCTGCCAGCACCAGTCTGATTCATTGCACCAATCATCGTCAGGTTACCCGCAATAGTTAACGTACGAGCTGCAGTCCCTGCAAGAGTAGGTGTATTGGTTGCCCCTGTCCAGTTCATAGACCGACACACAGCATCTATATCAATAGTAACAGTACTACTTCCAGCACTAAAAGAGCTACCATTAAAGTTGACATCATCATTGATGGTAGGAATACATTGTCCACCAGGACCACCTGATGATGAACTCCAGTGTGCTGTTTCACTCCAGTTTCCAGATCCACCTACCCAGTATAGGGTACGGGCAGGAGAAGCACCAAAACTAAAAGTAATACCCGTATTATTTCCATTGTTCACACCATTACTAGCAGTCAGATTTGAAGTACTATTCTGGATATCTTGAATCGTTGTTCCACTCAATGTCTGAGCACTGGACAAAACCACTCTTGCCTGGCTACCAGAAGTCGATGATCCAACGATGATATCCCCACAACCAGGTGTGGAAGTAAATGCACCTGTAATTGTATTTGTACCGCTACCTGAAGGATTAAATTTCCATGTAACATCATTGATTGCCCCATTCAAGCTGACAGAAGCAAAGCTATTGTTTCCTGTATTAGCAAAGCTGACATTTCCAGCATTAACAGTTACCCCTGAAAACACATTATTTCCACTCCCGCCAAATAACAGGCTTCCCCCATTCATAGTGGTTGGTCCTGTGAAAGTATATCGACCATTCAAGGTCTGTGTCCCATTAAAGGTAACATTGTTCAAAGTTAACCCTGCACTCAGTGTACCTGCGATTGTTCCATTAGCGATCAGGTTAGTCCCTGCCCAACTCCCTGCTACTGTACCTAAACTCAATGTTCCATAACTTTTGGTCGAGGTTCCAGTAATGTTGATTGTCGCATTCGAACCTCCACTTAGAGAACCAATCGTATGGGTAACCGCTCCATTACCT